>NZ_VDMO01000003.1 GCF_006335125.1 Deinococcus radiopugnans ATCC 19172 | reverse complement strand
AGCGAGCAGCGCGAAGAACAGGGCCCGGCGACGCTCGACGGCGCAGGTACTGGCTTCAAAGAGGCTCCAGAAATCTTCAGCGGAATGCTGGAGGGGTTGGGTAAAAGCAGACTGTTTGATCCTTTTACTGTAAACGATTTATTCGGAGTCCGTATTATACGGATTCCGATTGAATCGTTTGCAAAAACGATGAAATTCGAGCGGACGCGAGTAGGAAAGAATACGGGTTTCGCGTATGGATTAACCCATCGGCGCTTTCCCGATGGGTTAAGGAATTAAGCGGAATCCGTATAACCTTCAATCGGTGGCCTGCGCGTTTCTCTGGCCCGCACCCTTCACGCCACCCACCTCCACCGTGTGCGTCTGGCGGCCCAGCAGCGGGCGCTCGGGCAGCAGCAGGGCCGCCACGAAGGCCAGCGCCACCAGAATGGCCGAGACCAGGAACACCTCGTCGATGGCGCCCACCATGACGTTCCTCAGGGCCGCCGTGATCTGCGGGAGCAGTTCGGGCTGCCCCAGTTTCTCCAGCGCTCCGCCCAACTGCGCGCTGGCTTCCGGGCTGGTCAGCAGGTTGGGGCTGGCGATGGCCTCCTGCAAAGGAGCGGGCAGGGTTTTGGCGGCAGCGGGCAACTGCGCGCTCAGCTTGCCCGCCAGTTGCGCGTTGACCAGCGCGCCAAACAGGCTGACCGCCAGCGTGCCGCCAATTTGCCGGAAAAACTGGTTGCCGCTGGTGGCGCTGCCCAGTTTCTCGCGCGGCGAGGCGTTCTGCACCGCCAGGGTGAGCTGGCTGTTGACCGGCCCCAGGCCGATGCCCAGCAGCACCATGGTGCCCACCGCCAGCCACATCGGGGTGGTCAGGCTCAGGGTGGAGGCCAGCACCAGCGCCCCGGCGGCGACAAAGGCCCCGGCGACGATCAGTTTCTTGTAGCGCCCGGTGCGGCTCACGAGTTGCCCCGACAGCGTGCTGGTCAGGATCATGCCGCCCATCAGCGGGGCCAGGGCCAGACCGCTGCCCGACGCGCTGCTGCCCCGCACGCCCTGCATGTACAGCGGCAGGTACAGGATGGCGGCGTACATGCCCGCGCTGACCAGAAAGCCGGCCAGCGAGGCGGTGGCGATGCCCCTATCCTTCAGCAGGCCCAGATCCAGGATGGGCCGTTCCTGACGGCGGCTGTGGAAGGCGTAGCCCACGCCCAGCGCCAGCGCCCCGGCCAGCAGGCCCAGAATGGTGGCGCTCGTCCACGGGTACGTACCGCCGCCCCAGGACATCGCCAGCGTCAGGGTGGTGACCGCGCCCGCCAGCAGCGTGGCGCCCAGCGCGTCGAAGCTGCGGCCCGTACCGGGGGCGATGACCGGCTTGGGCAGCCGGAAGAACCGCCAGATAAAGTACGCCGCCAGCAGCGCGAAGGGCAGGTTCACGAAGAACACGCTGCGCCAGCCCAGATGATCGGTTAAAAAGCCGCCCACCAGTGGCCCCACCACGGAGCTTACGCCCCACACCGCGCCGGTGTAGCCCTGGTAGCGCCCGCGTTCAATCGGAGTAAACAGGTCAGCAATCGCCGTGAAGCTCATCGCCATCAACGCGCCGCCGCCAATCCCCTGCACCGCGCGCAGGACGATCAGCTGCTCCATGTTGTGCGCGAAGCCCAGGCCCACGCTGCCCAGCGCGAACACCGCGATGCCCAGCAGAATCAGCGGGCGGCGGCCCACCCGGTCACTGATGGTGCCCACCACCGGAATGGTGATGGTGGTGGCCAGCGAATACGCGGTAAACGCCCAGGCGTACAGGTGAAAGCCGCCCAGGTCACTGATCACGCGCGGCATGGCGCTGCCCACCACCGTCAGGTTCAGGCTGGACAGGAACAGCACGGTCAGGATGCCGACAAAGGCCATGATCTTGTCACGCTCATTCAGGCCGGAATGCGACTGGACGGCGGGACTCACGGGGGTGCTCATGCGCCCACCTCCTCGGAGAGTGAAACTTCGGCTCGCGCCTGTTCGGGCAGTGTTTCTTCAGGCAGTGCCTCTTCAGATATAGGCGCGTTCAGGGCGTCGTGAAACGCCCGCATGGCCTCCAGCGCCGCGTGAACACGCTGCGGCGGCAGGTGGCCGAAGTGCGAGGCGACGATCTGCTGCCCGGTCTGGCGGGTGCGGGCGCGGGTGGCCTCGCCCTGAGGGGTCAGCTGCAGCTGGAAGCAGCGCAAGTCGGCGGGGTCACTGACCCGCACCACCAGCCCCGCCGCCACCAGCTTGGACACGATGCGCGTCACGGTGGGGGCCGGCAGGCTCTGCCGGCTGGCAATGCGCCCTGGCGTCTGCGCGCCGTCCATGATCGAGGCCAGCACCAGCAGTTCCTTGGTGTTCAGGGCCAGTGCAGTTTCCAGCGGCTCGTCCAGCGCCTGCCGAAAGCGCCGCGACAGCCGCAGGGTCAGGCGGATCAGCTCGTACAGCTCGTCCGGGTGCGGTTCGGTGTGAGGAGAGGAAGGTAAACTCATTTCATCTGGAAGTATTTCAGATGGAAGGAGCCGGGGCAAGCGATTTCTGTTCCTGACCGGGGAACATGACGAAGGGCTAAAGGGCGGGCGTCAGGGCGACAGAATCTGGACTCCCTCCACCCCATCCAGTTGCTCAGTCAGCCACGCGCCGCGCGTGAGGTGCGCGTCCAGCACGGTGGGAAGCCACGGCAGACAATCATCCGGCAGGGCGCCAGGGGCAAACCAGCCGACTTCGGAGGTCTTGTCCAGCGGCGTCGGTTCTCCAATCCACTCGCGGGTCAGGAACAGAAAATCAGTGCCCTGCATGCCGTTAATGTCGAAGCGAGACACGCCTAGCGGTTTCAGCGCGGCCACCTCCACCCGTAGGCCCACTTCTTCCCCAGCCTCGCGCACGGCGGCGGCCATCAGCGCCTCGCCGCGTTCCACGCGTCCACCCGGCAGGCCCCACAGACCGTTCATGTAGCCCGTGCCGTCGCGGCGACCCAGCAGCACGCGCCCGGACTCGTCCTGCACGACGAGCCAGGCGATCAGGTAAAAGAGAGAGGTCATGGAGCAGTTTAGCCGCGTGGCAGCGGGGCAAACTCGGGTGGAGGCTCGCCGCCCTCGTCCTTGAGGGCCACGCCGCTGAGTTCCTTTCGCAACGCTTGACCAGTCAGATGCGCCAGCCGCCACGCCGCCACCCGCACATCCAGTCCCGCCGGACGGATGTTGGAGACGCAATTGCGGGCCGAGTCGCGGGTCTGGGGCTGCGGGTCAAAGGTCAGGTACGCGCCCAGACTGTCGGGGCTGCTCAGGCCGGGGCGTTCGCCGATCAGCACGAGTACGAGGCGTGCGCCCAGTGCCCGCGCGACCGGATCGCCCAGCGCCACCCGCGCCTGCCTTGCCAGCACGATGGGGCCGACGCTCAGGCCCGCGGCGCGCAGTTCAGGGAGCAGCCGCGCCAGCAACGGCCATACATACGTCAGCGCCCCCGCCGAGAGGCCGTCCGCCACGACGATCACGACATCGGACGGGGATTGTCCTTCCAACTCCGTCAGACCTTCAGGGGCCAGCGTGCGGCCCAGATCGGGGCGGCGCAGGTACTCGGCGCGGTCTGCGGCGCGGCTGTGGACGTGCAACACCGTCTCCCCGGCCGCCGTCAGAGCCTCAGCCAGCGCCCCAAAGTCGGCAGGCGCATGAACCGCGTCGCGGGCCGCCGCGTGCGCCGCGCCGAACTTCAAGAGCTCCCGCGTGGGCATGGAGGTGCCCGCCCGGCCCAGCGCAATCCGGGCGTCGGTGAATGCCTTCAGCGAGGCCCAGGGGGTCAGCTCCTCGGTCATCCGCCGGCCGCGCCCATCAGCGCCCTCAACTGCGCCCGGCCCGGCAGCGTCAGCCCTCCGTCCCGGCTGAGGCCCACGGTTTCCAGCCAGGCGGCGAATTCCGGCGCGGGCGGGCGGTCAAACAGGCGGCGCAGGTACCACGCGTCGTGGAAGCTCGTACTTTGATAATTCAGCATGATGTCGTCCGCCCCCGGCACGCCCATGATGAAGGTCACCCCTGCCGCGCCCAGCAGGGTCAGCAGGGTATCGGTGTCGTCGCCGTCGGCCTCGGCGTGGTTGGTGTAGCAGATGTCGCAGCCCATCGGCAGGCCCAGCAGCTTGCCGCAGAAATGATCCTCCAGCCCCGCACGGATGATCTGTTTGCCGTCGTAGAGGTACTCGGGGCCGATAAAGCCCACCACCGTATTGACCAGCAGCGGACGGTAGCGCCGCGCCACCGCGTAGGCGCGGGCCTCCAGCGTGCCCTGATCCACGCCGTGGTGGGCCTCTGCGGACAATGCGCTGCCCTGCCCCGTCTCGAAGTACATCACGTTGTCGCCGAAACCCCCGGCCAGTTCCTCGCCGCGCCGCAACTCCAGCGCCGCCGCATGCGCCGTGTCCAGCAGCGCCAGATCGATGCCGAAGCCGCTGTTGGCGTCCTGCGTGCCCGCCACGCTCTGGAACACCAGATCCACCGGGGCGCCGCGTGCCAGCGCCTCCAGCGTGTTGGTGACGTGGGTCAGCACGCAGCTCTGGGTGGGCACGCCGGTCTGCTGGCGGAAGTCGTCCAGCAGGTGCAGCAGGCCCACGCAACTGTCCACACTGTCCAGCGCGGGATTGATGCCGATCACCGCGTCGCCGCAGCCGAACATCAGGCCGTCCAGCGTGCTCGCCAGGATGCCGCGCGGATCGTCGGTGGGGTGGTTGGGTTGCAGGCGCGTGCCGAAGCGCCCCCGCAGCCCCAGCGTCGTGCGGAAGCGCGTCACCACCTCTACCTTGGAGGCCACCAACACCAGATCCTGCACGCGCATCAGTTTGCTGACGGCGGCCACCATTTCGGGGGTCAGGCCGGGGGCCAGGGCGGCCAGCGCGTCGGGCGTGGCCTCGTCGCCCAGCAGCCAGTCACGGAATTCGCCCACGCTCAGGCCAGAGACGGGGGCGAAGGCTGCCGCGTCCTGGCTGTCCACGATCAGGCGCGTGACCTCGTCGGCCTCGTAGGGAATCAGCAGTTCCTCCAAAAAGAGCCTCAGGGGAAGATCGGCCAGCACCTGCCGCGCCGCCTCGCGTTCCTGGGCGCTGCCCGCCGCGAGTCCCGCCAGCTCGTCGCCGGATTTGGGCGGGCTGGCGCAGGCCATGACTCCGCGCAAGTCGGGGAAGCTGAAGTGGCGGTGGCCCAGCGTCAGGTGGTACGTGGGCGGCTCCGGCATGGCGAAAGAGGCATGAATCAGTCTAGGCGAGGACGGGGGAGCGTGGCCGTCTGTCCCACGCTCCCTTCACCCCAATGAAGCTCCACCATGACCGTGGCCCCACTCCCCCCACCCCCAATTTCAGCCCTATGAATACGGAAACAACAAGGAGACAATGGCCGAACAATGAAGAAAATGAAACTGGTTCTGTCTCTGGCGACCGCTCTCCTGCTGACTTCGGCCCTGGCCACGGAAGCGGTGTCCGAGTCGAATCTGACTGGTCTTAAGCTTCCCAAAGGGGCCATCGAGGTGACCGATCAGAAGGCCATTGCGGATATGGCCGATTACATTGAGGAGGTGGCCGGGGGCATGGGGGGCAGCTGCGAGTACTCGGAGTTCCTGGTGTGGCTGGACAGCGATCCGAACGTGATCGCCGATGCACTGGGCAAGACCATCGTGGCGGCCAAATTCGAGATTAAAGACATCGACGCTGGCGAAATCTCCAAAGACAGCACCTACGAGGAGTTCTCGATGATCAGCAGCAAGGAAAAGTACGCCGCCGTCTGGGTGGACAGCCCCGACAGCGTGGTGCTGGGCTGGTGCAATGTCGTGAAGTGAGCCGGAGAGCCGTCTCTCAGCGCGCCACCGGAACGTGCCGCGCTTCTCTCGTCACTGTTCGTCGTCAGGCGGGGACAGCGTCAGATAGATGGGTCATACGGACTCCGATTGAAAGGTGTTGAAAACACCTGGAAATCCGAGCGAAGCGAGCAGGAGAAAAACGGGTTCCGGACGTGGAGTGTAGACATCGGCGCTGTCCCGATTTCTACACGAAACAAACGGAATCCGTATCAGATCAATAGAGGGTCAGGTTCTGACGCCTCGTCCCGCCGCTATTCCAGTGACCAGCACCACTCCGGTCATCGCCAGCAGGAAGATCAGCGGCACCTGCCAGTCGCCCGTCCAGTCGTGCAGCGCCCCGAAGATGAACGGCCCCGCCGCCGCCAGCGCGTAGCCGAAGCCCTGCGCCATCGCCGAGAGCTGCGGCACCTGTGCCACGCCGTCCGCCCGCACCGCGATAAACATCAGGGCCAGCGGAAACATGCTGCCCGCGCCCGCGCCCATCATGAACAGCCAGGGCAGCGGCGTCAGCGGCGACAGCAACAGGCCCGTGATGCCGGCCCCGCTGAGCAGCGCCGTGCCCACCGCTATCGGGACCAGCAATCGGGGCCGCGCCGCCAGCACCGGCACCGCCAGCGTAAAGGGCAGTTGCACCACGTTGGCAAAGGCCAGCAGCAAGCCCGCCTGCGCCGCCGTGAAGCCGTTGTCCTGCAAGACCTTGGGCAACCACGTCAGCCACGTGAAAAACACCAGCGACTGAAAGCCCATGTACAGCGTCACCGGCAGGGCGTAGGGGTTACGCCACACCGACGGCCCCGAACCCCGCAGCGGGCGGGCGTGGGTCTGCCGCCCGAAGACGGCGGGCAGCCACGCCAGCACGCCCAGCACGGCCAGCCCGATCCACACCCCCACCGACGAGCGCCACGCCCCGCCCAACGCGGTCATCAGCGGCACCGCCACCCCCGAGGCCAGCGCCGCGCCGCCCACCACCGCCAGCGAGTACAGCCCGGTCATCGGCCCCACCCGGTCTGCGTAGTCGCGCCGGATCAGGCTGGGCAGCAGCACGTTGTTCAGGGCGATGCCCGCGCCCACCAGCAGGGTGCCGAACAGGATGACCGGCAGCGTCGCCCCGATGCGCAGCACGCTGCCCAGACCGATCACAGCGGTGGCGAACAGAATGATGGTCTCGTTGCTGTAGCGGCGGCTCAGCAGCGGGGCGAGGGGGGCCAGCAGGCCCCAGCACAGCAGCGGCAGCGTGGTCAGCAGGCTCAGGGTGGCCGCACTGACCTGAAACTCGGCCTGAAACTGCGACAGCAGCGGCCCAAACCCGGCAATCGGAGGGCGCAGGTTCAGCGCCACCACGATCAACCCCAGGATCAGCAGCGGGGTGGCGGTGGGCTTGCGTCGTTGCGTGATCGGTGGGGTGGCGTCCGGCGTCTCGGGAGCGTCCAGCGACTCGGGGGCGGCGAGGTCAGGACGGCTCATGCCCTCAACCCTAGCGCGTCCATCCACCACTGCAACTTCGCCCATTGACCAACCGTGAAGGCCACCGCCCAGGGTGAGGCACGCTTGTCCCCGCGCCGCTCTGCTACCTTGGGCCTGCGTCACCGGGGGTGCCTGCCGTTTCCAGGCGGGCTGAGAAACACCCCAACGAACCTGATCCGGGTCATACCGGCGGAGGGAGCGTGACCGGCCAGCCCCGAAGACTTCGGCGGTTGGCCCCGCTTCCCCTCGTGACGCGAGGGGGCTTTTTTATGTTCGGAAACAGCATGCGTATACAAGGTATTTTGACGGCAGCTTTCCTTCTGACGGGCGTTGCTTCGGCCCAGACCACCCTGACGGTGATCACCCACGATTCCTTCGACGTGGACAAGAAGCTGGTGGCGTCCTTCGAGGCGGCCCACAACGCGCGGGTGCGCTTCGTGAAGGGCGGCGACGCCGGGGAACTCCTCAACCGACTGATCCTGACCCGCCGCGCCCCGCTGGCCGACGTGGTGTACGGCCTGGACAACAGCCTGATCAGCCGCGCCCGCAGCGCCGATCTGTTGCAGGCCTACAAGTCGCCCGCGCTCTCCAGGGTGGCCCCGGCCTACCGCCTGGACGACGCGGGATTGCTGAACACCGTGGATTACGGCTTCGTGGCCCTCAACTATGACCGCGCGTATTTCCAGAAGGCGGGGCTGGCCCTGCCGAAATCGCTGGATGATCTGAAGACCCCGCCCTACGCCAAGTTGACCGTGGTGTCCAGCCCGGCCACCAGCAGCCCCGGCCTGGCCTTTCTGCTGGCGACGGTCAACCACTACGGTGAGGCGGGCGCGTGGCAGTGGTGGCGGGAGGCCCGCCTGAACGGCCTGAAGGTCACGCGCGGCTGGAGCGACGCCTACAACAAGGAGTTCACGCGCAACGGCGGCAAGTACCCCATCGTGCTGTCGTACGCCAGCAGCCCCGCCGCCGAGGTGTTCTACGCCGACAACTACGACGCCAAGAAACTGCCCGCCCAGGCCCCCACCGCCAACCTGTTCCTGCCCGGCAGCACCTGGCTGCAACTGGAGGGGGTGGGCATCCTGAAGGGGGCCAGGCAGCCGGCCCTGGCCCGCAAATTCGTGGATTTCATGCTGGGCGCGGGCGTGCAGGCCGACATCCCCACCCGCATGTGGATCTACCCGGCGGTGGGCGGCACCCCACTCGATCCGGTGTTCAAGTTCGCCACCCAGCCGCAGCTGTCCGCCGTCAAACCCGGCCTGACCGCCAATCCGCAGCGGCTGGTGGACACCTGGGTCACGCAGGTGCTGCGGGCACGCTAGTCGGAAAACCGCACGCCATCAAAGACCCCCTCTGTCGCAGGAGGGGGGTTTTGATGGCGTGTCGCGGTGCGAGGGGTGATCAGCGTTTCGTCGGCACCCGCAGGCTGATGTAGTAGATCCCGAACAGGCCCACCAGCACCCAGCCCACCTGCCCCACCAGCACCGGAATGCGGCCCAGGCTGAAGCCCACGGCCACGGCGATGCAGAGACAGGCGATCCACTTGGCGCGCAGCGGCATGCCCTTGCCGTCGCGGTAGTCGCGCACCAGCTGCCCCACCACCGGGCGCGACAGCAGCCACGCCTCCCAGCGCGGATCGCCACGCGCGAAGCTGGCGGCGGCCAGCACGAACCACACGGTTCCCGGAAAGCCGGGCAGCACCAGCCCCACGAAACCAATCGCGCACAGCACGAAGCCCAGCGCCACCCACAGCGGTTTGACCGGGCGGGCTGGGGCCTGGGGGGAGGAGGAGGTGGAGGCGGGCGGCGTCACAGCCCCCAGGGTAGTCCATCAGGCGGCGTTTTTCCGGGCCAATGGTCACCTATCATCGGGCCGGATGGTCCCACCCATGAACACCGAGCCTGCCGCCCACTTCACCCGCCACGGCCTGAGCGTGTCGGGCCTGCGCCGTGCGGACACCGGGTTTTCCAACGAGGTCTGGCTGACCGACGCGTCGGTCCTGCGCCTCGGCGCTGGCACGGACCATGCGCGGGAAGCGGCTCTTGCCCTGGGCGCACTGGCAGCGGGCGTCCGGACCGCCAGACCGCTGTTCTGGGGGCCGGGCTACAGCCTGTGGGAGCGGCTGCCCGGCGGGATGCTGACACCCTCTCAGCTCACACCTGTTTTCTGGAATGCCGTGCTGGACGATCTGGAACGGCTGCAGGCCACGCGCCATCCGAAGAGCCGACGCCCCGGCCCTCGAAGTGGTGGGTGGGCGATCCTGAAATGCCGGAAGTGAGAAATGCGGACTGGACGCCTGCCGAGAGGGCAGCGCTGCTGAGGGCGTTGTCCACGCCCTACCCGCTGACCGCGCCCGTGTTCGTTCATGGTGACGTGTACCGCCACAACCTGCTGGCCGACGCGGCGGGCCGTTACGCCGGGGTGCTGGACTGGGGCAATGCGGGCTGGGCCACCCTGGAACACGAATGCGCCGTGCTGGACGACTTGGAACCCGCGCTGGTCCGCTGGGGCGGGCGACTGGATACGGGGTTGCTGTGGCGACTGCGCCTGGAACTGCTGCTGAAGGTCTGCGGGGCGGGCCGTATTTCCCCCAACGCCGTGCGGAAGGTGTTGCAACACTGCACATGATCGTGTGCAGGAAAGACCATAAGCAGTAGGAAGCACCACCACCCCCAACGACGCCTCATGACGGGGAAGGCCCGAACTCGCTAAACTGACTCTCCATTACAATCCTTCGCCTCTCTCCCCTGTTCACCCGGAGTTGCCATGACCATGAAGTTTCTGCAAAGCGGCGCACTGCTGCTCGGCCTGACCGCGCTGCTGGCTGCCTGCAATCCCCCCGACACCACGCCGCCCCCACCCACGTATGCCTGCCCGGTAGGCGCCGAGATCACGACGATTTCCAGCATTCAGGGCACTGGGGCAGCCAGCCCGCTGGTAGACAAGGTGGTCACCCTGCGCGGCGTGGTTACGCAGGACGCCCAGGCGGGGCTGAGCGGCTTTTTCGTACAGGACGTAACGCCGGACAATGACCCCATGACCAGCGAGGGCCTGTTCGTGTACACCGCCGACAAGCCGCAGACCGTCAAGGTGGGCGAGGTGCTGGAGATCAGCGGCACGGTCAAGGAGTTCTTCAACTCCACACAGCTCGACACCGTCACCACCGTGACCTCCTGCGGCGAGACGACGCTGCCCGCTCCCGCCAAACTGACCTACCCGCTGTCCTCGCCGGACGCGCTGGAAAGTGTGGAGGGCATGCTGGTGACGGTCACCACTCCCATGACCGTGACCAACACCTTTACCCTGGGCCGCTACGGCGAACTGGGCCTGTCCAGCGGCGGACGGCTGTTCAATCCCACCAACGGCAACGAGCCCGGCGGCAGCGTCGCCAAGAACATGCTTCGGACTCTGGTGCTGGATGACGGCAGCAGCAAACAGAACCCGCCCACCATTCCCTACCTGAACGCGGACAAGACGCGCCGCGCCGGGGACACCGTGACCGGGCTGGAAGGCGTCATGCACTACGCCAACAACGCCTTCAAACTGGAACCCACCAAGGCGCCGGTCTTTGCCAACACCAACCCGCGCACCGCCGCGCCCAAGTCGGTGGGCAACAGCACCCTGAAGGTGGCGGGCGCGAACGTCCTGAACTACTTCACCACGCTGGACGACGGCAAGAACAATGCGCGCGGCGCGGACAGTCCGCTTGAATTCGAGCGTCAGAAGGCCAAGATCGTCTCGGAACTGCGTGCCCTGGACGCCGACGTGATCACCCTGATGGAGATCGAGAACAACGGCGAGACGGCTCTGGACGATCTGGTGGCCGCGCTGAACGCCGCCGAGGGCAAGACCGCCTACGCCAGCGTCAAGACCGGCACGGTAGGCACTGACGCCATCCGCGTGGCGATCATCTACCGTCCGGGCCGCGTGGAGACGGTGGGCGGCCCGCGCATCGACGACAACCCCGTCTTCGATCAGGCCCGTCGTCCCGTCGCGCAAACCTTCCGTGACCTGGGGAAGAAGGGCGTGTTCACGGTGGTCGCCAACCACTTCAAGAGCAAGGGCAGCTGCCCCAAAACCGGCGACGTGGACACCGGCCAGGGCTGCTGGAACATGCTGCGCGTCGATCAGGCCAAGGCGCTGCTGACCTTCGCCGACAAGCTCAAGGCCACCGATCCCGACGTGCTGCTGATGGGCGACCTGAACTCCTACGGTGAGGAAGACCCGATCAAGGCGCTGGAGGCAGGCGGCTTCGACAGCCTCAACAAGCGTATTCCGGAAGAGGACCGTTACTCCTATCAGTTTGACGGCCTGTTCGGGTACCTCGACCACGCCCTGTCCAGCCCCAGCCTCAGCACGCAGGTCACCGGCATCACCGAGTGGCATATCAACGCCGACGAACCGGTCGTGCTGGACTACAATGTGGAGTTCAAGACCCCGGCCCAGATCACCGATCTGTATGCCCCCACTCCCTACCGCAGCAGTGACCATGACCCGGTGGTGGTGGGCCTGGACCTGAAGCCGGACGGCGAAGTCACAATCCCGCTGACTGTGGGCGTCACGGGACCGACCACCGCCACCGTGGGCCAGGTCTACACCATCAATGTGACCACGGGCGGGAACCCCACCACTCTGGTGGCCGACTGGGGTGACGGCGGCGGCTTCGAGCGCCTGATTCCCATTGCCCCCAGCGGCCCGCACATTCACACGTACAAGAAGACCGGAAGCTTCACCATCACCGTGAAGGCCGGACGCGACAGCGACAAGGAAACCGAGACGGCCACCCTGAACGTCAAGGTTCAGGACCCTGCCAATCCCTAAGTTGGTGGACTGGTCATCAGTCAGATATACGGCGGCGGCGGCAACGGCAAGGATGACACCGAGGCTCCATTCAAGAACGACTTCGTTGAACTGTTCAACGCCGGGAAGGTGGCCGTTAGCACAGCGGGCAAGAGCTTGCAGTACGCCTCCAAGACCGGCGCGTTCACGAATGTCTTTGCGCTGCCCACGGCCACCATCGAGCCGGGAGCGTACTACCTGATCGAACTCGCCAAGGGCGCGGCTGGTAAGGCGGAGCTGCCCACGCCCGACGCCACCGGTACGCTGGCCCTCTCGGGCAGTGACGGCAAAGTCGCCCTCGTCGGCAACATCGAGGGCGCCACTGGCCTGAGCGACACGGACGTTCTGGACTTCGTGGGCTACGGTGCGGCCAATGAGGTCGAGGGCGGTGCCTCGACACCCGCGCTGAGCAGCACGACGGCGGCCCTGCGTGCGGCGGGCGGCTGCACCGACACCAACAACAACGGCGCGGACTTCACGGCGGCGGCCCCCGCCCCGCGCAACAGCGCCACGGCCAAAAACGTCTGCCCCTGAGCTGACTTCAGGCTGGACCGAACTCTGACCAGATTCCCGAATCGCCCCAGCGCGGTTCGGGTTTTTTTGCTGTCGCACTCCCCGCCGTCCGCATTGGAAGCTTTCGCCTGCGCCCTTTTCCGTCATGCGCTAGACTTGAGGGCGTGTTTTTCTTTGTGGTAGGTGCCAGGGTCCTGTGGGCTGCGCGGCAGGTGAGGGCGTGAAGCTCAGTCGCCTGCCCCCAGGCTTCGGACTGGATACGGCGGCCCAGGGGCTGGCACTGCGGCAGGAAGCCGTGCAGAACGTGCGGCGCGAATGGACCGATGCGGGCTGGCGGGCGCAGGGCACCGTGACCGAGAACGGCGTGGCCTACGAGGCGTCGGTGGAGCTGCTGCCGCCGCCGGAACAGCAACTGCGCGCGTCGTCGTGCACCTGCGGGCGCTACCGCTGCCGCCACGTCGCCGCGCTGGTGCTGGCGACGGACCCGCCGGACGGCCCCCGGCCCGCCGTCACGCCCGCCGCCGCCACGCCCCCGACCGAGGAAGCCCTGGACGCCCGCACCCAGCAGTGGCTGGCCGGCTTCGGCACGCCGGGACGCAGTACCTCGCGAGGGCGGCAGTTCGAACTGCGCTACGTGTTGCGCCTGCTGCCGCCGGCCAACGGCACATCCGCGGCCCGGCGGGTGGCGCTGCGGCTGATGCGGCTGCCGGTGCGCGGCGAGGTTCCTGACCTGCGGGCCGCCGAGACCTACGCCGTGCCGCGCAGCCTGTCGACCGCCCCCGCCTTCGTGCGCCGCGACGCGGACCTGCTGAGGTTGCTGGACCTGGCCACCACCCCTGCCCGCGAACCGGGCCGCTACGCCGAGGAGCTGCATGCGCTCGGCAGCCATCCGGCGGGCGACCTGCTGATCGAGTCGTTGCTGGACAGCGGACGGCTGTGCTGGGACCGGCCCGAACGTCCCCTGACGCGCGGTCCCGAACTGCGCGGCACCCTGAGCTGGACCTCCGACGAGCGGGGGGCGCAGTCGCCGTCGCTGGAGATTGCCGACGTGCCCGACGCGGCGCTGCTGCCCACCCCCAAACCCTGGGCGGTGCAGCCCGCCGCCGGCCTGCTGTCGCGGGTGGTGGCCGACGCCACACCGGAACAGACTGCCCGCTTTCTGTCCGGCCCCACGCTGCAGCCGTCACAGGCCACGGCGCTGGCGCACGCCATCACCGCTTCAGGCCTGGGCCTGCCGATTCCGCAAACGGTCCGGGTGCGCGAGGAAGCCCTGCCCTACACGCCGCAGCTGCACCTGATGGGCCGCATGGGAACCGTGCTCGTCCCGGACCGCTGGATGATGCGTGAGGAGCAGCAGACCCTGGCGGTGGCCGAGCTGAGGCACGCCTACGGCGGCCTGCTGGTCCCGGACGCCCCGGCCAGCGGGCTGACCGACGTGCCCAACCCCACGGTCTACCGCGACGGCGTGCTGACCCGCATTCCGCGTGACCGCGCCCAGGAAATGCAGGCCGTGCAGGCCCTGGACCGGGCCGGTTTCAGCACGGTGGCCGAGACCTTCGACGACTACACCGTGCCCGCCGAATTGCAGGACCTGCTGACCCTGGGCGACGAGGAGTCCTGGATGGACTTTATGCGCGTGGGGCGCGAGGACCTGGAGGAGCAGGGCTTTACCCTGCACATCCACCCGGATTTTCCCCTGAATTTCGCCGAGATCAGCGACTGGTACGGCGAGGCCGACGACTCTTTCGGCGGCTGGTTCACGCTGGACCTCGGGATCGTGGTGGACGGCGAGCGCGTCAGCCTGATTCCGGTGCTGGCAGACCTGATCGCCCGCCAGCCCGAACTGTTCTCGCCCGAAGCGCTGGCCGCGCTGGAGGATGACGAGACCCTGTTTGCCGCGCTGGGCGATGGCCGCCGCGTGGCCCTGCCTGCCGGACGAATCCGCGCGATTCTGGGCGTGCTGGTGGAGCTGAATCTGCGTGACCTGCCCGCTGGCCCGCTGCGCCTGCCGCTGCTGGACGCCGCCCGACTGGCCGAACTGGAAGGTGCCCTCAAGGCCCGCTGGGTGGGAGCGGAACGTCTGCTGGAGCTGGGGCGCAAGCTGCGCGACTTCGGCGGCATCCAGCCGGTCGAGCCGCCCGCTGGCCTGAACGCCGAACTGCGCCCGTACCAGTTGCAGGGCCTGGCGTGGCTGCAATTCCTGCGCGAGTACGAGCTGGGCGGGATTCTGGCCGACGACATGGGCCTGGGCAAGACGGTCCAGACGTTGGCCCACCTCCTGACCGAGAAGAACGCGGGCCGCGCCGACCGGCCCAGCTTGGTGATCGCCCCCACGTCCGTGATCGGCAACTGGCAGGCCGAGGCCGCCAAGTTCGCGCCGGGCCTGAAGGTCCTGACCCTGCACGGTAAGGAGCGGCGCGACCTGTTCGGCGAGATTGGGGACCATGACCTGATCCTCAGCACCTACCCGCTGCTGCCGCGCGATCTGGACGAGCTGCGGCAGTTTGGGTACCACCTGCTGATTCTGGACGAGGCGCAGAACATCAAGAACAACAAGACGGCGGCGGCCAAGGCGGCCGGCAGCCTGGACGCGCGGCACCGGTTGTGCCTGACCGGCACGCCGCTGGAAAACCACCTGGGCGAGCTGTGGTCCCAGTTCAATTTCCTGTCGCCGGGCCTGCTGCACGACGAGAAGACCTTCCGTGAGCTGTACCGCACGCCCATCGAGAAACGTGGGGACGCCTCGCGCCGCGCCGCGCTGGCCGCCCGCGTGCGCCCGTTCATCCTGCGCCGCGAGAAGCGCGACGTGGCCCGCGAATTGCCGCCCAAGACCGAGATTCCGGTGCGCGTGACGCTGGACGGCGATCAGCGTGACCTGTACGAGACCGTGCGCGTGACCATGGAAAGCCGCGTGCGCGAGGAGTTGCAGGCGCGTGGCCTGGCCCGCAGCACCATTGCCATCCTCGACGCCCTGCTGAAGCTGCGGCAGGCGGTCACGGACCCGCGTCTGGTCAAGCTGGAGGCCGCCCGCAAGGTGGAAGGCAACGCCAAGTTCGACTGGCTTCAGGGCAACCTGCCGCAGATGATCGAGGAGGGCCGCCGGGTGCTGATCTTCAGCGGCTTCGCCACGCTGCTGGGCCATCTGGAAACGTGGATCAAAGCACAGGGCATCCCGTACTCGATGATCACCGGCCAGACCCAGGACCGCCAGTCCCAGATCGACGCCTTCCAGCGCGGCGACACGCACGTCTTCCTGATTACTCTCAAGGCCGGGGGCGTGGGCCTGAACCTCACCGCTGCCGACACGGTGATCCATTACGACCCGTGGTGGAACCCCGCCGCCGAGGATCAGGCCACGGACCGCGCCTACCGGATTGGACAGGACAAGCCGGTGTTCGTGTACAAGCTGATCGCGGCGGGCAGCGTGGAGGAACGCATTCTGGAGTTGCAGGCCCGCAAGGCCAGTCTGGCGCGCGGCATTCTGGACGGCGGCCTGAGCGAGGCGACAAAGCTCACGTCCCACGATCTGGACCGTCTGTTCGCCCCGCTGGAAAACGAGGAGGAGGAGGAAGGGGTGGAGGCTTGAAGTGGGGCCTATGTGTACAGATGACAGGCTTCGAACAACCGGACGCCGCTGGACACTCCGCCTGAGCTGCGCGCAGCCGCCAGCCTGACGGATCAACGCATGTGGTTCATGTCGCCCATCTGCGGCGCGGGCAACGGTTTGGCCCCTCGCTCTTCAAGCAGAGCAGTCATGCTTCTGATCTCGGCGCCCTGGCTGGCCTCGATCTGCCGCGCCAGCGCCTGCACCTCGGGGCGCACGCCCGCGCCCAGGGCGGGCCTCGCCATCAGCAGCGCTCCCTGGTGGTGACGGGTCATCAGTTGCAGGAAGGTAATCTCGGCCTGGGCGGGGGGCAGGGTCTCCAGGCGGGCCACCTGCTGCGGGGTGGCCATGCCCATACTGCGGGCGTGCTCACTGGACATGCCCGGCCCCGCCCAGGGCCGCTTCCACAGGGTCAGCCAGCCGTGCATCTGCCCGATCTGCTCCTGCTGAGACAGCATGATGTCCAGCGCCAGGGTCCGGACGGCAGGATCGCGGCCGCGTTCGCGGATGCGGGTGGCCAGGTCCACCGCCTGCGCGTGGTGCTGGATCATCTCGCGCACGAAGCGGACCTCGGTGCTGCCCTCGGCGGGGCCGGTTCCCCCGGTCAGGGTCACGCGCGGCAGCAGCAGTCCGGCCAGTCCCAGCGCCAGCAGGACCAGAACGGCGGGCAGGATCAGACGGCGACCTGGGTCTCGTGGAGCAGTGGGGCGGGCCATGCCGGGCAGTATAGGAACCCTCTCTGAGCGCGGCTCTCTTCCGTACACTGAGGGCGATGCCCGACGAAGCAAAACCCCTGCGCGTGCCGCACGGCGCGTTCCACCAGTCCCGATGGCCGCACGGGGCGGCTTGACCCGGCTCGGCGTGGGCCGCGGCACCCTGCGCCTCCGGTCCGGCGGGCCGACTGCGTTGGGCGGTGTGCCGGGCGGGGCGGCCATCGGCGCGGCGCTGGGCACGCTGGCCGCCTTTCTGGGCGAGGTCCGTGCCCCGGAAAGCCTGCTGCTCCTGCTGACCGTGGCTGGAGGCCTGGCCGGCGCCTTTCCCTTGGGCCGCCGCGTCCTGCACTGGGGCGCTGGACTGCTGTCGCTGCTGCTGGCCCTGTGCCTGCTGACCCCCGTGCTGCGGGGACCACTGAATGCCCTGAGCCTGGAGCAGCGGCCGCAGACTGCCGACGCCATTGTGATTCTGGGCGGCGGCGTGCAGTGCGGCACGCGCGGGCTGGCCGCCAGCAGTCAGACGCGCCTGCTGGCGGGCCTGGAACTGTGGCGGGCCGGGTACGCGCCCGTCGTGACCGTTTCCGAGCAGTCTGACCTATTCTCGGCCACCTGCCCCAAGATGAGCGTCATCGAGCGTGAGAAGATTCGGAAGCTGTACCCACAACACGGTCCACAAGTCTTGACCCTGCGCAACGTCACCACCACCCGCGATGAGGCGGCCCGCGTGCGCGATCTGGCACAACAAAGAAACTGGACACGGGTTCTTCTGGTGACCAGTCCCAGCCACTCGCGCCGCGCGGCGGGGATGTTCGCCGCCCAGTTGGACGCCAGGGGCGTGAGTGTGATCAGCGTCCCAGCCCCCGAAACGCGCTTCGACGCCACGCTGCCGCTGCCTTCAGACCGGCTATACGCCCTGCAGGTGGTGCTGTACGAGTGGCTGTCACGCGCCAAGCAGGGCGTGGGCGGTACGCCGGAGCGGTAACACACAGGGACGGACTGGAAAGGGCGATCAGGCCTCCAGAAAGTCCGTCACCACGCGGTTCAGCACCCACCAGCCCGCTGGCGTGGCCCGCAGGCGCGGCCCGTCCAGCTCCAGCCAGCCGCGCTGCACGTTGGCGGCAATCGCCGCCGCGTAACGCCCGCGCACGTCCAGCCCACTGCGCTGTGCAAGCTCGTCCAGATCCAGCCCCGCCCGCAACCGCAGGCCCATGAACAGCGCGTCGGTCACGTATTCCTCGGCGTCGATGTCCTCCATCTCGCCCTGCTCGCCGGTCAGCCAGGTGTGCAGGTGGGGATTGGTGCGCCTGAGGGTCAGCGGCTCCTCCCCTCCCCCGGACCCCAGCACCGCCGGGGACCGTGTGGCCGGATAATGGCCCGCTGCCCCCGGCCCCAGCCCCAGGTAGGTGCGGTTGTTCCAGTACGCGAGGTTGTGACGCGACTCCTGTCCTGGGCGGGCATAGTTGCTGATCTCATAGCGGGCGAAACCGTACGCGGTCAGCAGTTCCTCGGTGCGCTCGAAGCCCGCGCGTTCATCATCCTCCCCCACCGTCACGCCGCGCCGGGCGAACTCGGTGCCGGGTTCGATGGTCAGGGTGTAGGCGCTGATGTGGTCCACGCCCAGCTCCACCAGCCCATGAATGTCGCGCTCCAGCGGTTGCCCCGGCACGGCGGTGATCAGATCGCCGGACACGCGGAAGCCCGCGCAGATCAGCGTCGTGACCGCCTCGCGCGCCCCCGCCGCGTCGTGCTGACGCCCCAGGAACTTCAGGGTGGCGTCGTCCAGGCTCTGCACGCCCACGCTGGCGCGGTCAAAGCCCAACTCACGCCACAACGCCGCCCGCGCCGGGCTGACCGTGCCGGGGTTGATCTCCAGCGTGTTTTCCTGGCGGCCCCAGCCCAGGTGACGTCGGATGCTGCCCACCAGCGCCGCGATCTCGGCGTCGCGCAGAAAGCTGGGGGTGCCGCCGCCCAGGTACACCGTGTCCAGCCGGGTGTCGTACTGGGACGCCAGCCACGCGGCCTCCTGCTCCAGCCGCTCCAAGTAGGCCTCCACCTGCCCACTCCTGCGCGTCAGCACATGAAAGTCGCAGTACGGGCAGATGCTGGGGCAAAAGGGCATATGGACGTACAGGTGACGCACCGTCGGGTCAAGAACGGGCGCCTTCACGGCAGGAGGGACAGACACAGGACGGCTCACTGCACCGAGTGTATGCGCGGGACCGGGTCAGGGACCGTGAGGCCAGCCGCCCGCGCACACGTCACCGGCCGTGCGGCGTGGCGTCCATCCACGACTCCAGCACCTGTTGCAGGGTGGCCGCCGTGGTCACGGTGACCGGCACGTCCAGTGAGGCCGCCGCCGAGGCCGCCGCGTTCTGGCCCTTGCGCCGGCCCGCCTTCAGCCCAGCGGGGGCGGTCCAGGCCGGAAAGGTGCCGCCCTCGGCGTACTCCACGCCGCCCGCATCCGAGATCAGACCCTCGGGAACAGTGACTTCCGGCCCAGAGGCCAGCGCCTGCCGACCAATGACCAGCACGCCGCGCGGCGTCACATCCTTCAGGGCGGCCAGCAGCGGCGTCAGGCCGTCGTGGACGATCAGCTCCACGCTGCCCTTGCCGTCCACGGCGGCCAGCGCGGCAGGCAGATCGGCGGCCAGTTCGGCGGGCGCGGCCACCAGCCAGGGATGGCCCCCGGCGCGGCCCTCGAAACTGGCGTGGGCGCTGCCGTAA
Organism: Deinococcus radiopugnans ATCC 19172; assembly: GCF_006335125.1. Lineage (NCBI taxonomy): Bacteria > Thermotogati > Deinococcota > Deinococci > Deinococcales > Deinococcaceae > Deinococcus > Deinococcus radiopugnans. Next base: position 237,398 of record NZ_VDMO01000003.1, on the reverse strand, counting down.
ATGTCGGTCCAGGTGCGGGTGTGCTGCATGGGATTCAGAATAGGCGGAATGACCCGCTTTTCTCCTCTCCCACCGCCACAGGCCGCGCGTCATCGCTGATCCAATCGCTCCACGATCCAGCGTACAGCCGGTTGTCCGGCCCCAGCGGGACCCCCGCCAGCTCGCGGGCCAGCAGGTTGGGTGTGGCGCTCACGCCGCTGCCGCAGTACGCGATGGTGGGGGCACGGCCCACCTGCAGACGCGCCGCCTGCAACTCGCCGCCGCGCCAGCGCCCCGCCTCGTCCAGCGCGCCGCTCCAGTCGCGGTTGACCGCCCCTGGAACGTGCCCGGCCCTGGCGTCGATGGGTTCAGTCTCGCCCCGGTAGCGGGCGGGCGCACGGGAATCGATCAAAAGCGTGGCCGGGTCACGGTTTTCTACGTCTTCGGCAGTCGCCACCATGCCAGGCTGCATGTTCGGAATAAAAGTCACGGGCGCGTGATCCACTTCCGACGCGTCCGCCGCGCCGCCCGCCGCCAGATACGCGGGCCAGCCGCCGTCCAGCACGTACACCTGCGCGTGCCCCAGCCAGCGCAGCAGCCACCACGCGCGGGCCGCGTAGAAGCCCTGGCCCGTGCCAGGATCGTCGTAGGCCAGCACCACGCTGTCCTGGCCGATACCCACGCTTCCCAGCCACGCCGCCAGCGCCGCCGGATCAGGCAACGGATGGCGCCCACCCACGCCGTCCTCCCGCACGGGACCGCTCAGGTCCGTTTCCAGATCGGCGTAGCTGGCCCCCGGCACGTGGCCTGCCAGATAGGCGATGCGCCCCACCAGCGGATCGCTCAGGGCGTAGCGGCAGTCCAGCACCCGCAAGTTCGGGTCGTACAGATGGTCCAGCAGCCAGTCGGCGGACTTCAACGGCGAGGCAGGTCGGGTCATGGCCGCAGGGTACACTGCCGGTCTCCGCAATCCGACAGGCCCCAAAACGAAAAATCCGCCCTTCGCGGACGGTGATAAGAAGAATATAGCGCGGCATGCGGCGACGGTCAAGGCCATACATTTACCGCTGAACGTCCCGTGCTAGTCGGCAATTTTCAAGGTGTTCCAGCGACGTGAATGCATAGCGCTCCCCCTCCCCGCTCCAGTTCCGGTGAAGAAACCACGCCGAGCGAAGAACGTTGGCGGACCGGAGCTGTACAGCAGGGCGGATGAGGACGGATCAAAGGGAGAAAAAAGACCGTCAGGTCGGCCAAATAGTGCAAATGATCTATGGACTTTCTCCCTGTGGCTGCTAGACTGTTGGTGTCGGTGAAAGCCGATCAACACCTGGGGGTGACCCGGTTTCGACAGGGGAACTGAAGGCGCTGTTGCGTGTCGAGGATTCCGTTGGCCTCGTTAAAAAACGGAAAAGCCATTAACTGGCAACCAGAACGAATTCGCTTACGCTGCTTAAGCTAAGCCAGTGACCGTGTAGCCCCGCCTTTGGCGCCACGCGAACTGAAACAAAAGAAGGCTAGCCCAGGCAAGACCTCATAGCTGACGGCGAAAACAAGTGAGGATAAGGAAGGGGGAAACCCGCCCGCTGGTGGCCCCTGACCCGACAACCAAACAGCGGGATACACACGTAGACGCACGCTGGACGAACTTTTGGACGGCGGTTCGACTCCGCCCACCTCCACCACACAGAGATGACCCTGCCACCCCCGGCAGGGTTTTTCTCTATATTGAGGACGTCCCAGCAGGGTGTGGGCCGGGATGGCGGAAGGGTAGACGCATTCGACTTAAAATCGAACGGGAAACCGTGCGGGTTCAAGTCCCGCTCTCGGCACCACAATAAAGCCTCGCCTGGCGCGGGGCTTTTTTATTGTCTGGACGCCACACAGGCGCGCTCCTGCCCTGCCGCATCAGATCTCCAGGAACACAAGGCGCCGTCAGTCGCCTGTTCCCCAACCACGGTCCTGGCCGACCCTCCTGACCCACCCCATGCGAGGTTGTCAGGGAGGACCAGCGGGCGGGAGGAGTGGCCACCTCATGGGCCTGTGCCCTGACAGGCCTGAGGGGGGGACAGCCTGACCTCACTTCTGGCATGCAGTCGGGCCGTCTACGCTCGGCCGTGCGTCGCAGCCGAGCCGCGTCTTGCCTGCGACGCACGGCGAATGCTGCGCCCACCGCAGAGAGACCAGCCCACCCCTGCGGGAAGGCCGAGCCTTCCGCTCGTGGCGGGAACATCCGGTCTAGGGCCGGGGCGCTTTGATGGTCGACTTGGCGTACAGAGACGGCTTGCCCGCCTGCATCTTCATGATGTAGAGCGTGGCCGAATTGCGGTCGCCCACGCTGTTGAAGGTCACGTCACCGGACAGCAGGTTCTTGACCTGGCCCTTGCGGATGGCGCTTTCCACCTGCGTGCGCGTCGGCAGCTTGTTGCCGTTGGCGCGGGCGGCACTCAGAATGCCCTCGGCAATCACCCTGGCCGAATCGTAAGCGAAGGCGGCGTAGCCAGCGGGGGCGGCGTTGAAGGTGCTGCGGTAGGTGGCAATGAAAGGCTTGGCATTCGGCAGGGCCTCCAGCGGCGCCGCCACGGTGGTGTAGTAGATGTCGTTGGCCCCCCGAGCAGCGAGGGTGGCCAGTTCAGTGCTGTCCAGGCCGTCGCCGCCCACCACCGGAATATTGACCCCTGCATCCCGCAGCTGGCGAATAAAGATCCCGATCTGGGTGTAGATGCCGCCAAAATAGATGGCGTCGGGGGTCTGCAATTTGATCTTGCCGATGATGGTGGAAAAGTCGTTCTTTTCCTCGGTGCTCTCGTTGGTGACCACCCGGGCTCCCCCGGCCTTGAGGGTCTTCTCGACCTCGGCGGCCAGTCCCGCACCATACGAGGTTCTGTCGTTCAGGATGTAGACCTTCTTGGCCTTGAGCTTCTCCATCATGAAGCGCGCTCCGGCCGGCCCCTGAGCGTCGTCACGGGTCACGAGACGGTTGGTGTTCGGCAGGCCCCGGTCGGTCACTTCATTGGCGGTCGCGGACGGGCTGACCATCGAGACGTGACTGGCCTTGAGGGCCTCACTGGCCGAAAGCGTCACCCCACTGTTCAGGGCGCCCACCACGCCCAGAATCTGCCGGTCGGCGGCAATCTTGCGCGCCGCCGCCGCGCCGACCGCCGGATCGGCCTGATCGTCGTAACCGACAAGTTGCAGGTCAAACCCCATGGCCTTGAAGCGGGCCTTGTATTCGCTAACAGCCAGTTGTGCGCCGTTGTTGACCAGCTTGCCGTTGAGAATCTGAGCCCCCGAGAGCGGCGAGAGGCTGGCAATTTTAATGGTGGTCTGGGCGCTGGCCGCTCCAGCAGCAAGCAGGCCCAGCGTCAGAATCTTGAGGATGGATGTCTTCATTGTTTCTCCAGAAATACGGCTGGTCAAAATCAGCACACTTCAGAATCCTGCCCTGAAAGTGCCGCTCCAGTGGGGGTCAGGAATGAGACTCAGGTTCTCTTCCCAGCGGGACCAGTGTATGTACACTCACCCAGTGTTTCTCCAGCCCCCGCCGGGGGGGGACAGTGGGGGCAGCGCTGAATGCCTGGACTGTGGACGGGCGTCGGTTCAGTCGTCGACCACAGTGTCGGTCGTTGATCACAGGGGCCACTTGAGCGGGCCGCCCAGCGTCCTGCGGGCCTCGGCGTTGCTTCGCACTGCGGACGGACGCGGCACGGCGCCTGAATCTCAAAACGAAAAAGCCCCGCCGACTGCGGGGCCTTCTCGCGCTGGGGGCCACCCGGTGTTCAGCGCCACTGCTCTGGCAACCCGTACACGTGCCATAGGGCGTCCACCCGCTCCACCACCGCCGGGTCCATCGTGATCTTGGGGGGCCAGGGGCGCACGAAGCCTTCTTCCGGCAGTTTGCGTGCGCCGTCCCAGGTCAGGAGGTCGCCGTGCTGAACCACGTCCCGCTCCGGGTCAATGTTGTTGAGGATGGTCCACCACACGTCTTGAAGGTCGTTCACGTCGGTGAATTCGTCGCAAATCAGCAGGTGACGGACGCCGGCGGCGGCGGGGTGGGCCGCGTATGCCTTCGCCAGCTCCTGTGCCTGACCGGGGCGGGTCTTTTTCAAGGCGACGAGCCAGTAGCCATCGTCGTTCTGCCGCTGGGCCACCACGCCATCGAAGTCGGGGAGCTCGGCAGCAGCGGCTGGGCTGAATACCGTCTCGTGCGCCAGATCGCCCGCCTGCACCTCCCGGCTGGACTCGGCCCCGCCAATTTCCTCGGGGCGTTTGGTGGTGGCGTCGATGATCAGCTTGCTGCCGTAGCCCCAGCCCCGGCTGCTGTGGTCCAGCACGTCGATGGGACCGCGCGTGGTCAGGGTGTCGCGGCCCGGCACGGCCTTCTCGGCCACCGCACGCCACACCGCCTCAAAATGATTGACCGGGACATCGTCGTCCAGCACGACAATCACCTTGGCGAACATCATCTGGCCCAGCCCGAACAAGCCGTTCGCCACCTTGTACGCCTGCCCCGGATACCCTTTGTTGATCCCCACGAACACGAGGTTGTGCGCCACGCCGGCCGGCGGCATGTGGTAGTCGGTGATCTCGGGAATGATCAGTTGCGCGGCGGGCAGAAACAGCCGCTCGGAGGCTTCGATCAGGTAGGCGTCCTCCATCGGCGGGCGGCCCACGATGGTCGCGGGGTACACCGGCTGACGGCGCATGGTGACGGCGGTGACGTGGAACAGCGGGTACAGGTCCGGCAGCGTGTAGAAACCGGTGTGGTCCCCGAACGGCCCCTCCATCACCCAGTCCTCGGCAGGGTCCACGTAGCCTTCCAGAATGAATTCAGCGTTGGCCGGCACGTCCAGATCGACGGTGATCCCCCGCGTGACCGGGTAGCGTTGCCCGCGCAGGTAGCCCGCCAGCGCGAACTCGTCCAGGCCGGGAATGGGCGGCAGCGGCGCGGTGGCCGCGTAGATCAGCGCCGGATCGCCGCCGATGGCCACCGCCACCTCTAACCGCTGCCCCAGCCGCTTCGCCTTCTCGAGATGTTTCGTCCCGGTTTTGTGGCGCTGCCAGTGCATCCCGGTGGTGTTTTTGCCCATCACCTGCATGCGGTACATGCCCATGTTGCGCTCGCCGGTTTCTGGGTCTCTGCTGATCACCAGGGGCAGGGTCACGAACGGCCCGCCGTCCAGCGGCCAGCATTTCAGGATCGGGATGCGCGACAGGTCCACCTCGTCGCCGCGCCACACGATGTCCTGCACCGGGCCAGTCTTGACCCGTTTTGGAGGCAGGTTCATGGCGTCCCCCAGCTTGGTCACATTGCCGAGCATCCCCAGCGTGCCGCCCCTGCCCTTGAGGTCAATCAACGCGCGAACCTTTTTCGCCAGATCGTCCAGATCAGTTACACCCAGCGCCAGGGCCGTGCGCTCACGCGTGCCCATCAGGCCGATGACCACGGGAAATTCGCTGCCGCGCACGTTCTCGAACAGCACTGCCGGGCCGCCGGATTTGACCAGGCGGTCCGCAATCTCGGTGATTTCAAGGTCAACGCTGACGGGCGCGGAGACGCGCAGCAGCTCGCCGCGGTCTTCCAGCAGGCGCATGAAGCTCTGAATGTCGGGAAAAGCCATACGGGGAGCATAGGACGGCGGGGGCGGGGCAACCGTACCGCAAGGCGAGATGCCACAGGCGGCCAAAGATGATGGTTTGCTCAAGCCCACACACCGTTAGGTTCACAATTACTTCTACTCTGTTTTATAAACTGGTTTAGCGATTGGAAAGAGCCGCGACGATCCGATCTGACTTTCAGTCTCAACCCCTAAGGAGCCCCATGAAGCACCTGTTTTTAATGTCCGCCCTCGTTCTCGCCTCTGGCAGCCTTGCCGCCACTTCCCCCAGCATCAAGACGCCCCAGACCCTAACCCAGGGCGTGCTGAAAATCGGGATGGAAGGCACCTACGCGCCGTTCACCTACCGCGACGCCAAGGGCAACCTGACCGGCTTCGACGTGGACATCGCCAAGGCGGTGGCCGCCAAGCTGGGCCTCAAGCCCGAGTTCGCGCTGACCGAGTGGAGCGGCCTGCTGGCCGGCCTCCAGGCGGGCAAGTACGACGTGATCGTCAACCAGGTGGGCATTACGCCCGAGCGCCAGAAGAGCATCGGCTTCAGCACGCCCTACGCGTATTCCTCGCCGCAGATCATCGTGAAGAAGGCGGGCAGCTTCGCGCCCAAGACGCTGGCGGACCTCAAGGGCAAGCGCGTGGGCGTGGGCCTGGGCAGCAACTTTGAGAAGCAGCTGCGCGACGCGGGCGGCATCACCGTGGTCACCTACCCCGGCGCACCCGAGTACATGGCAGACCTGGCCGCCGGACGGCTGGACGCCGCCTACAATGACCGCCTGCTGGTGGGTTACCTGATCAAGTCCCAGAACCTGCCGGTGCGCGGCGCAGGCGTGATCGGCCAGCCGGAATCGGTGGGCATTGCGATGAAGAAGACCAACACGGGCCTGAAGGCGGCAGTGGACAAGGCGCTGGCGCAGATCAAGGCCGACGGCACCTACGCCAAGATCAGCCAGCAGTGGTTCGGGCAGGACGTCAGCAAGCCCTGAGATTCCGCCCACTGAGCAGCGTCGCCCTGAGTTTCGCGGGCGACGCTGCTCTTGACGGCGGACTCTACACTCAGCAGATGAGGCAGCATGTCCAGGTTCTGATTATCGGGGCGGGCGCGGCGGGGAGCGCGGCGGCGTACGCGCTGGCCCGGCGCGGTCTGAACGTCCGGCTGCTGGAGCAGTTCCAGATCGGGCACACGCGCGGCTCCAGCTTCGGGCCGTCGCGCATTTTCCGGCTGGCGTATGAGGAACCGGACTACGCCGGACTGGCACGGGCGGCGCTGGAGTCCTGGCGGTCGTTGGAACGCGAGGCGGAACAGCAGCTGTACTGGCGCACCGGGGGACTGGATCTCGGTCCCGCCGGAACGCCCAGTCTGGAAGCCGTTCACACCTCGCTGACCGCCATCGACGCGGCCCCCGAACGCCTGAGCCGCCGCGAACTGGCCCGGCGCTACCCGCAGTGGCGGGTGCCTGCCGACTGGGAGGCGGTGTATTCGCCGGAAGCGGGCATCGTCAGCCCGGATGTGACGTTGAGGGTGCTGACCGATCTGGCCCGCCACCACGGCGCGCAGGTTTTGGAAGGTGTAGCGGCGCTGGAAATCGAGCCGGGGCGGCAACCCGCCGTCCTGACGGGCGCGGGCACCCTGACCTGTGACCACCTGATCGTGGCGGCGGGCGCGTGGATGCCGCGTCTGGTGCCGCAGCTCCGGACCTCACTCAGCGTGACGCTGGCGGCCTCCAGCTTTTACCGCCCGGATGATCTGGCTGCCTTCCAGCCCGAACGTTTTCCGGTGTTCATCACCCACGATGAATTCCAGGCGTACGGTTTTCCAGTGTTCGGCCTCCCCGGCGTGAAACTGGGCGTGGATGTGGTGCGTCCCATCACCAGTGGTGATGACCGCTCGTTTGAGGTGCCAGCGCAGGTGGGCGAGGCCTCCGATACCTTTATGCGGCGCTTTCTGCCGGGAGCCCTCACCGTGATGGAACGCAGCACCTGTCTGATTACCCGCGCGCCCGGCGGCGACTTCATCCTTGCCGCGCACCCGGACTGCCCGCAGATCACGCTGGCCTCGCCGTGTTCGGGCCACGGGTTCAAGTTCACACCGTTGCTGGGCGAGTTGCTGGCGGCGCACGCGCTGGGCGAGGGGCACCCCTGGCAGTTGCCCCGCTTCGGCCTGCCCGCACAGGCTGTCGATACAGCGCAGGGCGGACCGGCCGCTGCGGGGGCGTAGAGTGAATCACCTTTCATTCCATCCCCGCCGCCCCTCATCCTGACCATTTCAAAGGAGCACCTATGCGCGCACTCCGTCCCACGCTGGTTCTTGGCACCGCCCTGCTGCTCGCCGCCGCCACGTCCTCGCACGCGCAGCCCGCGCCCACGCTGACCAAGGGCGTGCTGAAAATTGCCGTGGAAGGCACCTACGCGCCGTTCACCTTCAAGGACGACAAGGGCAATCTGACCGGCTTCGATGTGGACGTGGCGCGTGCCCTGGCCGCCAGGCTGGGCCTCAAGCCCGAGTTCGTGCTGACCGAGTGGAGCGGCATCCTGGCGGGGTTGCAGGCGGGCAAATACGACGTGATCATCAATCAGGTGGGCATCACCGCGGAGCGCCAGAAGAGCATCGGGTTCAGTGACGCCTACGTCTACAGCCGCCCGCAGATTGCCGTCCACAGCACCAAGGGGCAGGACTACAAGACGCTGGCGGACCTCAAGGGCAAGCGGGTAGGCGTGGGGCTGGGCACCGTGTTCGAGAAGGACCTGCGCGACGCGGGCGGCATCACGGTGGTCACCTACCCCGGCACCCCGGAATACCTGGCGGACCTCGCCAGTGGCCGGCTGGACGCCATCTACAATGACCGCCTGCTGATCGGCTATCTCGCCAAATCGCAGGGCCTGCCCATCAAGGGCGTGGGCGACGCCGGTTCGGTGGACAGCATGGGCATTGCGATGAAAAAAACCAACACCGGGCTCAAGACGGCCATCGACGCGGCCCTCAAGGCCATGAAAGCCGACGGCACTATGGCTAAAATCGGTCAGCAGTGGTTCGGCCAGGATGTCAGCAAGCCCTGAGATTCCGCTCTGCACGTCGGCCCCTCCCGCCAGACTGGGAGGGGTTTGCATTGAAGGCGGGCGCCGAACCCTCTGATCGCCACGGCAACCGCCCCACCCCCGACCCCATTCCACAGCGCATCCCCAAGGAGCAGAATGGATAGCGAACAATTTCAACTGATCCTTCAAAGTGCGTGGGCGTCGGTGCCCGCGCTGCTCGTCGGGGCGCGGCTGACCATCGGGTTTGCGCTGGCGGCGATGGTGCTGGGCCTGCCGCTGGGGCTGATCGTGACGCTGCTGCGGCTGTACGCGCCGGGGCCGGTGCGCGGGCTGGCGACGCTGTACGTCTCGTTTATTCGGGGAACGCCGTTGCTGGTGCAGATCTTCGTGATCTACTACGGCCTGCCCAGTTTTGGCATCACCCTCAGCCCGGTGGTGGGCGGGGTGCTGGCCCTGACCCTCAACGCCGCCGCCTACCTCTCGGAGACCATCCGCGCCGCCATCCTGAGCATTCCCAGAGGGCAGCACGAGGCCGCCTACAGCCTGGGCCTGAGCCGCGCGGAAACCATGCGGCTGATCATCCTGCCGCAGGCGGCCAGGGTGGCCCTGCCCAGCCTGGGCAACAGCCTGATCGGGCTGGTCAAGGACACCTCGCTGGTCTCGGTGATTACCGTGGTGGAACTGCTGCGCAGCGCGCAACTGGTGATTGCCCGCACCTTCGAGCCGTTCGGCCCGTATCTGGCCGCCGCGCTGATCTACTGGGCCATGAGCAGCGCGCTAGAAGTGGTGCAACGGCGGCTCGAACGGCGGTTTGCCCGGGGAGACTAGAGGGCCGGAAGGTCAGGCGGTCACGCCGCCCGTTTGCCCCTGCCCTTCTTCAGGGCCTTTTCGCTTTCCAGCAGCCGCTTGAGGGCCGCCTCGCTGCGGCTCAGGCCCTCCAGCTCGGCAGGGAGGCGTCCGGCGCGGGGTTCGTAGTCGTCCAGCACCTTGCCCTCCAGGTAGCGGTCAAAGATCACCGGGCAGATGTAGCTGCCGCGCGTGACGGCGGGGGTGTTGCCCAGATCCTCGGCGACGTGCTTAACGCAGTCCACCAGCACCCGGCGGGCCGCGCGTTCGCTGTCCGCCACGCCCGCCTCGGCCAGATATTCGGCGGCCAGCAGCGTGCCGCCCCAGGTGCGGAAATCCTTGGCGGTGAAGGGGCCAATCACCTCCTTGAGGTAGGCGTTCAGCTCGGGGGCGTGAACGCGGCGGCGGCCCTCCTCCGTCACCGTCTGGAACAGCCACGGGCCGGGCAACTCCAGCAACTTGCCGATGTTGTTTGCCAGCGTCGGGTTGCGCGTCGCCTTGTTCTGCGTGATGCCGTGCTTGCCCCGGAAATTGAAGGTCACGAGGGTGCCCTCCACCTTCACATGGCGCTGGCGCAGGGTGCTGAGGCCGTAGGTCTTGTGCTGCCGGGCGTAGGCGTCGCTGCCCACCCGGAAATGCGCGACGTGCAGCAGCCGGGTCATGAGGGCCATCACCTTACGCGGCGGCAGCCCAGACAGGCGCAGGTCGGCGGTGGTGACCTCACGCAACGTCGGGAGTGCCGTGGCAAAGCGCGTCAGCCTCTGCCACTTCTTCAGCGCCCCGGCCTGCACGAAATCGGGGTGGTAACGGTACTGGAGGCGTCCGGCGGCGTCGCGGCCAAACGCCTGCAACTCGGCGTCGGCGTCGGGCGAGACGTACACGTCGCTGTACGCGGGCGGCACGGCCAGGCTGGCGATGCGGGCGATGCCCTCCTCATCCTCGTAGAGCGTGCCGTCCGGCCAGAAGTAGTTGAACTTTTTGGGATCGTTCCCCTCGCGGCGCAGGTACTCCTCCTGCAAGATCTCGGTGCGTCCCGGCATCACTGTCTTTCCTGAGAACTGTCGGCCTGCATGGGGAGTTGCCAGTCAATCGGCGCTTCCCCGGCTTCCTCCAGCGCGGCGTTCACCCGGCTGAAGGGTTTGGTGCCCATGAATTTGGTCACACTCAGCGGGCTGGGATGGGCCGATTCCACGATCACATGGTTGGGATTGGTGATCAATTTGGCCTTTTTGCGGGCGTACGCGCCCCACAGCACGAAGACCACGCGCTCCTCTTTCGCGTTCACGGCCCGGATCACGGCGTCGGTGAACGCCTCCCAGCCCTTGTTCGCGTGGCTGTTGGCCTGCCCAGCGCGCACGGTTAGCACGGCATTCAGCAGCAGTACGCCCTGTTCGGCCCAGGCCCGCAGGTAGCCGTGGCGCGGCGGCGTGAAGCCGGGAATATCCGTCTGCAACTCCTTGTAGATGTTCTGGAGGCTGGGCGGCACCCGCACGCCGGGCCGCACGCTGAAGCTCAGGCCGTGCGCCTGACCGGGGCCGTGGTAAGGGTCCTGCCCCAGAATCAAGACCTTGACCCCATCCAGCGGCGTGAAGCGCAGCGCGTTGAACACGTCGGCAGCAGGGGGGTAAATGGTCTGCGTGGCGCGTTCCTCCACCAGAAAGTCCTTGAGTTCGTGAAAGTACGGCGCGGCGAACTCACCCCCCAGCGCGTCTTTCCACGACTGTGGCAATCCGGCGGGAATGATGGGTTTGGCGGCGTCCGGGGCGTTGCCGAACAGGTCAGGCTGATCGCTCATGGGGGTTCTCCTGGGGGTGGGGGGCTTGGCGGGTGTCTTCTTGGGTGGTTTGGCGGGCAGTCCTCGCGCAACTCTCTCGGCGCGGATCACCGCCTTCTTGCGGCTGCCGTGCTTGAGGTAGATGCGCCGGGCCTCGGCTTCAAACTCGGGCGAGGCGCGGGCGGCGGCGATGCGGGCGCGGGCCAGCCGTCCGGCCCGGTTCTCGTCCACGATGGGGGGCGGGTAGTTCAGCCGGGCGGCCCCGCTCCACTCCCAGGGGGCGTGCAGAAAGTCCCCCGGCACGTCCGATAGCTCCGGCACCCAGCGGCGGATGAACACGCCGTCCGGGTCCTGCTCGCGCGCCTGCCGGGTGGGGCTATAGATGCGGACGCGGTTGATGCCCACCGTTGAACTCTGCATCTGCATCTGAGACCAGTGGATGCCGGGTTCGTTGTCCAGCCACTGCCGCGCCAGAAACAGCCCCGGTTGCCGCCAGTGCAGCCACAGGTGCTGGCTGGCGAAGGAAACGAGCATGGCTCGCATCCGAAAGTTGAGCCAGCCGGTCTGCCGCAGCATCCGCATGCAGGCGTCGATCAGGGGATAGCCGGTCTGCCCGTGCGCCCAGCGGTCAAAGAATTCGGGGTTCCATTCGTCCTCGCGCAGACCGTCCAGGGCGCGGTTGAGGGTGCGGAACTCCATCTCCGGCTCGGATTCCAGGCGTTGCATGAAGTGGCAGTGCCAGTGCAGGCGGCTTTCGTAGCTGCGCAAAGAGCGCACCCAGCGCGAATCGGCCCAGGTGTCGCCGCGCACGGCGGCCAGGCGTTGCCGGGTGGCCCCCACCACCGTTCGCAGCGAAACCGTGCCGAAGGCCAGCGGCCCGCTCAGGCGCGAGCAGCTTTCCTCCGCGCTCAGGGGGCTGCTCATCTCGCGCATGTAGTTGACGCCGCGCACGGTCAGGAAGGAATCCAGGGTGGCCCGGCCCACCGATTCGCCGCCGGGGGGGATGATTTTGTTGTCAGGCTCCACGCCCAACTCAGCGTGCGACATGATCCGGCAGGGCGGCACGGACGTTCCGCACAGCCTTTCCGGCGCGGGCAAGGGCGGCGTACCCAGCCGCTCCTCCCAGGCGTCGGCCCAGCCGTCGCGGTTCTTCATGCCGCGCACCACGCCGTTCTGCGGCAATTCGGTCAGCGGCAGCCCACGCGCCCGCGTCCAGGCCCGCACCCGCCGATCCCGCGCGAACGACACGCCGTTGCCCGTTTCCTGGTGCGCCCAGACGCCCCCCAGGGGAAGCTCGCGGCTCAGACCCTCCAGGACTTCGACTGCCTCACCCTGCAGCAGCACCAGCGGCGTGCCCAGCCTGCGCAGATTCTCGTCCAGTTCGCGCAGGCAGTCGTTTAGGTAGGTCAGGTGTTGCCCGGTAAATTCCTCATGCCCCAGCTGCTCCGGTTCGTAGATGAACAGCGGCAGCACCGGGCCGCGCGCCGCCGCCTCGCGCAGCGGCGCGTGATCGGCCACGCGCAGGTCTTTCTTGAACCACACGAGCTGAACCGGGCCGGGTTGTGCAGAAAAAGGCACGCCGCAGTCTTATGCACGGCTGCGGCGTGGACGGTAAGAACACACCGGTTGGGGCTTAGCCAAACCTGAAGGCGGGCCGCCCCTACTTGACCCGAACCCGGAACCCCAGCCTGAGGGTCTCGTCCTTCCGGAGTTCCGTGACCGTCCAGCGCACGCTGGTGTAGCTCTCGGGCGGCGCAGCCTGCTGGCGGGTCACGGCTTTCCCATTCTCGGTAACGGTCACGCCCCGCATCGGCTCCGGGCTGTAGGTTCGGCCACCGTCCACGCTGTAGGCCACCGTCCAGCGCCCGCTGTCCGGGGTGACCCCGCCGCTGAAGACGGTTTCGCGCGGAATGGGAATCCCCACCGTCACCCCCGCGATGGCCTTGCCCTTGACGTTCCGCACCGTGACTTCCTCGCGCAGAATGTCGCCGGACTGCACGGCGCGGGGGCTCTGGATGAACTCCTCCACACGGACGCCGTTCTGCACGCTGACCTTGACCAGATCCTGCGCCATCACGAAGCTCACGCCGTTTTTGATCACCGGTGCAGGAGCGGAAGGTCCCTGTGCCAGGGCCAGCCCGGACAGCCACAGCACAGCAACCAGGACGCGCGAAACGGAGGTCATGCCGTGTTCAGACGCCCAGCCGTCCGGTCAGCGCCTTCTCGGTGGGCGTGCCCGTCGCGCCGTCGAAGGCGTCGATCTCCTCGATGAAGCGGTCAAACAGATAGCGGCTGTCGTGCGGCCCCGGCGAGGCCTCGGGGTGGTACTGCACGGAAAACACCGGATACCGGCTGTGCGCCATGCCTTCCAGCGTGCCGTCGTTCATGTTGACGTGGGTGGCGACAAAGGCGCCGTTGGGAATGCTCTCCAGATCCACCGCGTAGCCGTGGTTCTGCGCGGTGATCTCCACGTTGCCGGTCAGCAGGTTCTTGACCGGCTGGTTGCCGCCCCGGTGTCCGAATTTCATCTTGAAAGTCCGGCCGCCCGCCGCCATGCCCAGAATCTGGTGGCCCAGGCAGATGCCGAAGGTGGGCAGCAGGCCCATCAGTTCCCAGGCCGTTTTGTGGGCGTATTCCAGCGGCGCGGGGTCGCCGGGGCCGTTGCTCAGGAACAGGCCGTGCGGTTGCAGCGCCATCACCTGCGCCGGGGTGGTGTGCGCGGGCACCACGATGGGTTCGATGCCCACCTCCGACAGGCGCTCGATGATGGTGTGCTTGATTCCGAAATCCATCAACACCACGCGCTTGCCGTGCCGCAGGGTGGGAAAGGCGTAGGGCAGGGCGGTGGTCACGTCCTTGGTCATGTCGAAGCCGTCGATGTCCTGATGGTCCAGGGCACGCTGCACGTAGACCTGCTCCTCGGCGGGGGAAAACTCGCCGTAGGCGTCTTCCGGGTGGGTGTACGAGCGGTGGGCGATCACGCCCTTGACCACCCCGCCCGTCCGCAGGCGGCGCACCAGGGCGCGGGTGTCGATGCCCTGGATGCTGACCACGCCGTACTGCTGCATAAAAGCTTCGAGCGACTGCTGGGCACGGTAGTTGCTGTACTCGCCGGAGAACTCGCGCGAGATGAAGCCGCGCACGTAGGGCTTGTTGCTCTCCATGTCGTAGATCGCCACGCCGTAGTTGCCGACGTGCGGGTACGTGATGGTCACGATCTGCCCGTTGTAGCTGGGATCGGTCATGATTTCCTGGTAGCCGGTCATGGAGGTGTTGAAGACCACCTCGCCCACGGTCTCGCCCCGGTGGCCGAAAGCGTAGCCCCGGTAGACCGTACCGTCTTCCAGCGCCAGAATCGCGCGTTCTTTTCTGATCATGGTTCTCCCCTCCATTCGCGCCTCACGGGACGCAGTTCATGGCGTGTGTGGTGCATGCGGTATAGCGTAGGCCACGTGGCGCGGCCCTCCGCCCGGTTGCCTATTATCCACCCCTGACGCACGGCGGCGCCCGCCCCGGCTCACGTTCTGCCGGGACGGGCGCTGGAATGCTCGTCTTACCAGCGGTACAGCACGTTGGACTTGCTGGTGATCACGTTGCCCTGAACCGTGCTCTGACTGCTCTGACCGTCGTAACGGTTGATCAGATCGGCCGCCAGATCGCTGACGCCGCCGATCATGCCCGACATCATCTCGCCGTCGCCCAGGCCCCCGTCATCGAACATCATGTCGGGATCCATATCGTCCATCTCATCAGTGCTGTTCGTCTGGGAGGCGGCCGGGCGGCCCTTGCCCGACTGGCCGGGGGTGGCCGGAACCTGGGCCACAGCGGGAGCCTCGGGCGCCTCTGCCGTGTCCGGCACTTCCAGATCGTCCATGTCGGTGTCCATGCCTTCGCCGCCCATGCCGCTCAGGATGGCCCTCGACAGTTCCTCGCCGCTGAGGTCGGCGGGATTCGGGACGTAGGTCCATCCGGCGGAGAACTTCATGTTCAGGCCGGCGGCGACAAAGCCCGCGTCCTGGGCCAGCGTCGGGGCCGTCTCGTCCAGGGCGGCGTCCAGGGCCGTCTGGCTGAAGGCGGTGATCAGGTACTCGCCCCGGAAGGCGTAGACCATCTTGAGATTGCCCAGCAGGTCGTCCACCATCTTCAGGCTGCTGTCCGCCGCCGCGCCGCCGACCGCGGCCGCCGCGCCCATCCGTCCGGGCATCGAG
This sequence comes from Deinococcus radiopugnans ATCC 19172, assembly GCF_006335125.1. Classification (NCBI taxonomy): domain Bacteria; kingdom Thermotogati; phylum Deinococcota; class Deinococci; order Deinococcales; family Deinococcaceae; genus Deinococcus; species Deinococcus radiopugnans. Next base: position 221,946 of record NZ_VDMO01000003.1, on the reverse strand, counting down.
CGGCCCATACCGCCCAGCGTATCGTCCTTGAGCAGGGTCTTCAGACTGTCCGAGGCCCCCGCGATGGCCGCGTTAATGCTGGCGGCGTATTCGGGCAGTTGCGCTCTGGCGGCGTCCATGTCCGCGACGCGGCGGTAAGTGACGCTGTAATCCAGGCCCGACAGCGGGGTGCTGGCGTCCAGGCCCGATTTCATGCCGCCCGCCAGCGTGACCTGCGCGCACTCGTGGCCCAGATAGCGGGCGGAGCGCTCCAGATGGCTGGCCAGTTGGCTGTCGGTCAGGAACCCCAGCGGATCCAGCAGATCCACGCGGGTCAGCCAGCGCCCCAGGTACGCGCCGGATTCGGGATGGCACGCGGAAGCCACCACGCTCTCGGCGTCGGCAGGAATGACGTTCTGCACCGCAAAGTCGGTGCTGTCGGTCAGGATGCGGTACAGCGGCTGGTCCTTGCCCTGCGCGTTGGCGGCGTGCGCGGAGGCGGCGGTCAGCCCCCCGGCGGTGGTGGTAAAGCCCGCCGCGTACTGCCCCAGCGTGTCCAGCGCGTCCACGAGCGGCGACAGCAGGCGCGGCAGCTTGATGGTCCTGGCCAGTGCGCCGCGAATGACTTTGGCAGTGGCCGAGAAGTTGACAAAGAGGGACAGTTCCTGCTGGCCCACGGCCCGCTGAGGCACGGTGTAGGCCACCGAATTCATCAGGCGGGGGGCCGTCTTGCCGCTCAGGCGGCCCAGGTAGCCCATCAGCAGGTCCTTGTTGGTGGACACGTAGACCAGTCCGTTCGCCATCCCGGCGAAGGTGTCGCCCTGCCGCGAGAAGGTGTAGTTGCCCACCCGCGCACCTTTTTTAGGTGCCATCAGGCTGGAGAAGAACTCGCCGGACAATTTATCTACACGCGTGACGGCCAGCAGTTCCGGCGAGAAGGTGCCGCCCGCGTGGCCCACCGAGAAGACGCCCGCCACGGCCTCCTGCCCCAGCGAGCCTTTCAGGATCTGCTGAAAGCCGCCGATCATCTGGCCGCCCTGGCCCTCGCCCACAAAATCATTCACGGCAGAGACCAGCAGACCGGCAAAACGGTCAATGGCCCCGCCGGCATTCTTCGTTTCCAGCGTGAGCAGCGCTCCAGCAGGCAGTTGCTCGGAAAGGGACGCAGCCCGCGCCGTGGTGGCCGTGCCGAGCAGCAGGGCCGTCAGAAGAAGAGCATTTCTCATGGCCACATCATAGGGAACTCAAAGGGGCAGCGGACCAAAAAGTGGGTGGAGATGGCGGCTCCCAAAAATCCATGAAAGCCACACAGCCTCTGGGTTGTCCAGGCCAGGCGCAGGCGGGCCGACCATCGCGGCGGCCCTGTCTGGTGGAAAGGCGGCCCGGACCAGGCTGGAGCCACGCTGCCTTCTGTTCGTCGCCGCGGGGCTTGGCGGGCATCAGATGACGTGCCCAGCGATCTGTCCCTCCATTTCGGCCACCAGCGAGCGGCCCGGAACGAAACGGTCAGGGGCGCGACTCTCGGCCAGCATCCTGTTTTCTTTCACACCTCTTCATACGGACTCCGATTGAAAGGTGTTGAAAACACCTGGAAATCCGAGCGAGACTCGCAGAGCTGCGCTAGCAGAGGAAGAGCGTCCTCATGGGCGTCTGTCCATGACGACAGCGAGCAGGAGAAAAACATCCCTCCGGACGTGGAGTGTGGACATCGGAGCTGTCCCGATTTCTACACGAAATAAACGGAATCCGTATCAGAGGTCAGCGGGCGTTTCAAAACGCGGCTGCTTACCTTGACGTGATCGGCAGATAGTTCAGCAGGTCCAGGAACGGCGGCTTGATGCCCGAGATCCGCAGCATCACGCCGATCTGGGCGGTGTGGCGCATCTCGTGAATCAGGACGTGCCACACCAGGCCGTCCAGCGCAGCAGCATCTTTGCCGTCTGAACCGCCCAGCGTCACCATGCGCCCCAGCTCGGGCGCAGACAGGGCCGGGAGATAGCGCTGGGTGCTGGCCTCCACGGCTTTCCAGTAGTCCAGCAGGGTGACCAGAGGAAATTTTGCGAAAAAGGGGCCGTCGCCCGCCTGCTCCAGGGCCGGATACGCGGCCCAGATGGGGGTGTCGCGCAGGAAATCCTCGTGAATCCAGGAGTCCTCGACCATAGGAATATGCAGGATCAGGTCCTTGATGCAGTGAAAGCGCGGGCCGTCCAACATGGACCTGGACAGCACCTCGTCCGGCACCCCTTCCAGCACGGCCCACAGGTCACGCCGGGCACGGCTCAGGTAGGCAGAGATTTCAGGGATATTCACGGCAGCACGATCCGGGGTTCCGGCCCCTTGCCGCGGGCCAGCCGCTGAACCTCGCGCAACGTGGTCTCGCCGTCTGTCTGTAGGCCGTGTTTGCGGAAGCTGGTGGCGAGGCTCTGGGCGTCACGGCGCAGCAGTTCGGAGAAGTTGGAGTTCTGGCGGGTGGTCAGTTGCGGAAAGTCGATCATGATCACGGTGTTCTCCCACCACAGCAGGTTGTAGGTGCTGTAGTCGCCGTGCGCGTAGCCCAGCCGCAGCAGATCGGCCAGGCCCTGCACGGATTGTTGCCACGCGCTCTGCGCTTCGGCGGGGGTCAGGCGAGCGTCGCTCAGGCGCGGGGCCACGCTGTCCTCGGTGCCGATCAGCCGCATTAACACGGCGGGCACGGTGGCGTCGTAGTCGAAGGGCAGGGGACCGACCAGCGGTTCAGGCACGTTCAGCCCTGCCCGCCACAGCGTCCACAGATGGGCGTACTCGGCGCTGACCCACATGCCCTGAAGCATTTCCAGCCCCTTGCGGCTGCGGCCCGTCATGGCGCGGGCGGCGCGTTCGTCCAGCACCACCTGACCCTCGCGGTACACGGCGTCGTTCTTGAAACTGCGCGCTTCCAGTTCGCGGTACAGCTTGACCAGCACAGGGCCGCGCGGGCCACGGGCCACGTAGGCGGTGGCCTCCTTGCCGCTCTTGAGTTCGGCGACAATTTCGGTGATGTGTCCGCTGTCGATCAGCCGGCGAATGGTGTCGTCGGCAATGTTCTCCGGGTCAGCGGCCGTCAGATCGTCCAATTTGCGGCGGCCCAGCAGCTTCTTCTTTTTAGGCTTGCTGCGGCGCTCTGGCGTAACGTCCGCGCCGTCCAGCTCTGCGTCGAGCCAGCGGGCGCTCATGGGTGCCTCGGCGTTCTAGACCAGGGTGAATCCGAGGTCAGAGGCGGCAGTATGACGTGGTTCAGCAAAATGACTCCGATTTGCGGGGATGAGCAATCCTGTGCGTTGGGCCTTCGGAACATCGGTCATGTTGATTTCAGTCATAAGCGCACCTCCTTTTTCGGTGATGTCAGGAGCGTAGCAGGGAATGCACCGGAGGGAAATGGGGATAGGCCATCATGCCTAATGCGGCGGGCGTCACCTTCCCGCCTTTCCGGCGGCCCACGACGAAGCCGCGCCCCCACACTTGGCAGGGACGCGGCTTGTTCTGGCAATGCTCTGATCTTTGGAACTGAGGAAGTCCACGCTTCCTCCGGTCTGGACTGCGAACACACCATCGGCGCTCCCGTTCCGGTAGCAACAGAATACGCCACAAGCGTAATCGTGTCAAGTGTGTCTGTGTATGGAGGCTGAGTATGAATCCCGTTGGATACCAGCCCCTGGCGTCGAGTGGAGGCAATCCCCAGTATTCGCCCGCCGCATATGCAGGAAATGCGCCATTTGGCGTAGCAGGAAGATTCGCCCCTGGCCGGGCCGACGGCTCAGGATGATGCCATGAGCGAAACCCACGACCACAGTGCAGCAGGCACTTTCACAGTACGTCCCTTCCAGAACGCCGATGCTCCCACCGTCGCCCGCCTCGTCACAGACAGCGTGCGCGGCCACTGGACGTACCGGCCGGAACACTTCCGGGAAAGCGCCGATCCACAGCGTCTCCGTCTGGTGGCGCTCCAGGGCGCGGAGATCGTCGCCACCGCCCACCTGTCACCGTTTGGGGAGGCCACGCCGGACGCCCTGCGGCTGGATCTGGCCGGCGCCGGGGCCGCCTTCACGCCGCTGTATCTGGCACATCTGGCCGCCCTGCCGCCCGGCTTCTCGCGGCTGCTGGGCGTCACGCGCGAGGATTTCGGCGAGCAGATGGAGTTCTTTTCCGCAGCAGGCTTCCGCAATGCGTGGCAGTCCTGGGGCGCCCATCTGGACCTGATTAGCTTCGATTTTGCGGCCTTTCAACCGCTGGAAGAACGCCTTTTCCTGAAGGGCTACGAGACCGAGCAGCTTGCCAACGACGCGCCGGACGCCGACTGGGCCGCCCTGTCCGCCCTGCATCAGCGTGGGCTGGCCGACGCCCCGCGCAACCCCACCACCACACCTGACCCCCTGAGCGCCGCCGGGCTGCGCGAGATGATCGTGCGGGAAGAAACGGTTTTCGTGGTGCGCTGGCGCGGCGAGATCGTGGCGCTGACCCGATTGACGCCGGAAGGCGCTGAAGTGGAAAGCGAGTCTACGGTGACCCACCCGGACCACCGCGCCCGAGGGCTGGCCACGCTGGTCAAGGCCCACGCGCTGGAATGGGCCAGGACCGCAGGCCACACCCACGCCGGAACCGGCGGCACGGTGCTGAACCTGCCGATGCTGCGGGTCAACACCCGGCTGGGCTACCGCGTGGAGCGCATGTGGGTGACCTGGGAACGTCAGCTGTCCTGAAGGGTGGGAGCCGCACCAGAAGAATGAGAGAAACGTGTGTGTCAAATCCAGTAGCGGTCCATCAACCGCCCACCTAGGATGGGGCCATGCCGGAGCACGCCCTGCGCGAACAGAGGCTCGAGGCCATGCGCCGGCGAGGCTACCTGGTGCTGTGTGCATGTTCGGTGGCGGTCCACGCGGCCATCGCCGTCGGGGAACTGCCGCAGGGCAACTGGCGGGCCGCGGCGGTGGCGGTTCTGAGCGCCGCGCTGCTGCCTGCCGTCCTGAGCCGCCGGGTCTCGGCACACCGGCTGGACGTGCTGGTGGTGTGGTGCGCGAACATCGGGGCCACTTACTTTCTGTGGGATTTCTACGCGCGCAGTCTGGCCCTGGGGGCGCGGGAGTCGCTGACTGTACTGCTGTTTTTCGTCGTCTGGTTCGGCCTGTTGCCCCTGAAACAGGCGGCGGTGCGGGGTGGCCTGCTGTACGCGGCGCTGATCGCCCTGGTGCTGCGGCAGGGGCTGGGCGACTGGGGACCGGGTGGCCCTGGGCTGGCCGATCCGGTGCCGCTGCTGTACACCGGCTTCCTGCTGTTCCTGATCGGGCAGATGGCCGTGACCGGGCGGCAGCTGCAGCAGGAGCTGTCCCGCACGGCGCTGTACGCGGATCTGGCCCTGACCGACGCCCTGACCGGGCTGCCCAACCGCCGCTCGCTGGAGCAGCGACTCGAAGAACACTACCTCGGCCAGGACGTGGCCGGGGAAACAGACAGGGCGGCCACGTCCATCGGGGTGCTGATCGTCGACATCGACCTGTTCAAGACCGTCAACGACACCCATGGGCATGAGGTCGGTGATCAGGTGCTGGTGAATCTGGGCCGCACCCTGCGGACCTGTGCCCGCGCCGAAGATCTGGTGGCCCGCTGGGGCGGGGAGGAATTCGTGCTGTTGATCACGCACGGCGACCCCACTGCCCTGAAGCAGATCGGCCGGCGGATTCAGCAGGCGCTGGCCGAGCAGAAACCTCCACAGCCGCTGCCGCGCGTGACGGTCAGCATCGGCGCGGCCCTGTCGGGCGAGGCGGGGAACGCGGCCAGCCTGCTGGCGCTGGCCGACCGACGGCTGTACCGCGCCAAACACGCTGGACGCAACCGGATGAACATGGACGATCTGCGCCGGGAAGCCGGGGCCGCTGGACTGCGCGGCGAGATCCCGGTCGCCCACACCCAGGTGCTGGACGTGCCGGGGCCAGGCTAGAACGGCGTTAACCCCCCATTCCCGCCCGCTGCGCCACGGCCGCGGAGCACCCTGACCAGGGGCGGGACATGGGGGACAATTCAGCCCCCACGCGTGGCCTAGACTGCGCCTGTCGCTGGCAGACGGCGCCCGTGTTGACCGCTGCCCCCTCATTCACAAGGAGTTGCCCCATGTCCCACCCGACCTCCCGCCGAATGTTGATCGGCGCGGCCGTCCTAACGATCCTGAGCCTCCCGGCGCTGGCCCAGCACACGGCCCACAGCGCCTCCAAGCCCAGTGCCACCACCCAGAAATCCACTGTTCAGAAATCCACCGGCACGCTGCCGCTCAGGGCCGTGAACGCCACCGTGGTGGCCGTGCCGCCTATGGTCAAGGAAACCAGCGTCTTCGGCACGCTCCTCAACAGCGGCAAGACCCCGGTGGTCCTGAACGGCGTGCGGACCACGGTGGCCGACCACGGCATGCTGATGGTCACGACCAAATCGTCTGGCGGCATGCAGGGCATGAACATGACCGAGACCCTGACCATTCCCGCCGGGGGCCGCCTGGTTCTGAGCGATACCGGCGATCACCTGATGCTGATGAAGCTCAAGCGGGCGCTGAAGGTAAACGAGACCCTGACCCTGACCCTGACCTCCACGGACGGACGGACCTTCACCTTCAAGGCCACCGTCAAGAAGCCCTGAACGTATGACCGAGCTGCCTGCATCTTCCGAAATCCAGAGTGCGCCGGCCCCGCGCCCGTGGTACGTCTCGGCGCTGCTGGCCGTGGTGGCCGTGGCGCTGCTGCTGGGCGCCGCGTGGCTGTTCGCCCGCGTCCGGAGCCCGTTTCCCTTCTACGGCACGGCCTACAGCGGCAACACGGCGGCGGCGGGTTTTTCCGGCACCGATCAGGACGGCCGGCCTTACGCCTTCGTGCCGGGGCAGGGCGACAAGGTCACGGCGCTGTTCTTCGGCTTCACCCACTGCCCCAACATCTGCCCGCTGACGCTGGCGTACCTGGACAAGGTCAAGGCGGCGCTGCCCGAGGATGAGCGCGAGCGCTTTCAGACCGTGCTGGTCAGCGTCGACCCGGCCCGCGACAGCCCGGAGCGCCTCAAGGAGTACGTGGAGTATTTCGGCAAGGCCACCGGGGTGCGCGTTCCGGAACCCGCGCTGGCCGAGGTGGCGCGCGATTACGGCGTGGGGTACCAGCGGGTCGAGGTCAAGGGGGCCGACTACCAGATGAACCACACCACCGCCACGTACCTGATCGACAGCGCCGGGCGGCTGCGCGTGTTGTGGGACTACACCCAGCTGCCCCAGGTGGACCGTGTGGTGGCCGATGTCCGGCAGGTCCTGGAGACCTCGCCGTGAAGCCTGACCCCCTGAGGAGAATGCCTTGAGGACGATACTGTGAGGACCCCTGCCCCCATCAATCTCGATCCCACGCTGCTCGACCTGCTGATCCCGGCCCCGGACCTGCTGTTCCTGGTGCCCACGCTGCTGGTGGCCGGGTATTACCTCTGGCGCTTTCTTGTCTCGCGCCGCAGCGCCGAAGGCCGCGCCCGCTGGCCGGTCTGGCGGGCCGTGATGTTCGGGCTGGGCCTCTTGCTGCTGCTGGTCACCACCCAGAGCCGCGCGGCGACCATGACCGGCAGCAGCATGGCGCTGTACATGGGCCGCCTGATGCTGCTGGCCGAGATCGTGCCGCCGCTGGTGGTGCTGGGCATCCCGCGCGGCGTGCACATCAACCCGCGCGGCGCGGCGGCCCGCGTGCTGGGCATCCTGCTGGACCCCTGGGTGGCGCTGGCGGTGTGGTCCGCCGTGATCATTTTCTGGAACGTGCCCGCCGGCTTCAACGCCAGCGTGGTCACCAACACCGCTGCCGCGCTGCTGCCCGCGCTGTACCTGCTGAGCAGCCTGCTGGTCTGGAGCGTGATCCTGCGCCCCCTGCCGAACGTGCAACCCGCCGGGATGGGCTCGCGCGGCGGCTTCGGGCTGCTGGCCGCGATTCCCATGATGGCGGTCGCGTCGGTGTGGCTGTACGCCCCGCAGGTGCTGTACACCCCCTACGTGAACGCGCTGTGCCTGTGGAACCTCTCGCCGCTGCAAAACCAGCAGCTGTCGGGCTGGATCATGATGGTGGCCGGCATTCCCGCCCTGGCGCTGGCCTTTATCCAGCTGTTCCAGTGGCTGGTGGAACTGACCGGAGGCAACGAGGCCACGCCCCCCACCTGAAGTCTGTTAGCGCATCTGAACCGGTCTGCCCTCTCCCCCTCCCCCATCCGATCAATTGACGGATGGGGGAGGTTCTTGGTGGGAGGCGACACCATCCAGCCCAGCCGCCCGTCGTCTAGCGCGCCGCCTTTACCTGATGCGCCCGTTCCCGCAACCACGCCAGCGCCGCCCCCGCCGAGTTGAGAACCGAGAGGTGACCGTCCTCCGGGCCGGGCCACAATTCCGCCGTGGGCAGGTGTCTGAGCAGCCAGTCCGCATGGGTGCTGGGAACCACGCGGTCCTGAGCGCCGTGCAGGAGCAACACAGGCACGTCGATCTGCGCTGGCGCGAAGCCCCACGGCGCGACATACGCCAGATCGTCGGCAATCAGCCCGCCGGGGCCGTCACGCATGGCTGGCCCCACCACGCTGTTCAGCCACTTCCACGAACCGGAGAGGGCAGCGTAATCGGCGGCCGTGAACGTTTCCGGGACAAATTCGGGGGCAGACGCCTCGTAAGCCTCTTTCACGGCCTGTCCGCCCAGCGCTGCACGCAATGACGCCGCGCCCGACCCATTCATGCCCCCGAAGTAGTCCAGCCCCTCCGCCCCATACGGGGCCAGCCCCGCCCCGCTGACCGCCGCCAGCACCCGCCCCGGCAGCAGCGCGGCGCAGGCCAGGGCGTGCGGCCCACCCCCCGAATGGCCCATCACCGCGAATTCGGCGATGTCCAGCGCGTCGGCAATCTGCCCCACATCCCAAGCTGCCGAAGCGATGTCCCGGCCCGGCAGCGGGGAGGAGCCGCCGTAACCGGGGCGGTCATGCGACACCCAGCGGATGTTCAGGCGTTTGGCTGCCTCAAAAAGAGGTTCGGGCGGCGCTCCGATGTTGGGCGTGCCGTGGTGCCAGAACACGGTCAGCGGGTCTGACAGCCCCTCCGCACCCGTGTCGTAGAGGTGGAGGGTGCGCCCATCTTCGAGGATAAGATCGGTCTCAGTCACCATCGGAACTCCTTTTGTTCTCAGCTAGTTCTCGTCTTGGATTCTGTTCTAACACGAATTTAGAGAGATTGCAAGGTAAGGGACAATCTTCTGGGACTGGTTCGCCTTTCCTGTGCCCCACCTCCGCCTCGGCGCTATTCTTTTCCCCATGTCTCAAGCGGCCCCGTCCCAAAAAACCCAGGCTTCAACAGCCCAGCCCTACGCGGTGGTGATCGGCCTGGAAGTTCACCTGCAACTGCGGACGCGCAGCAAGATTTTCAGCGACTGCCCCGCCGACTACCACGGCGCGGCCCCCAACACCTTCACCGATCCGCTGACGCTGGGGTTGCCCGGCACCCTGCCCACCCTCAACCGCGAGGCGGTGGAACTGGGATTGATGTTCGGCCTGGGCCTGAACTGCGACGTGTCGGGCTTTACGCAGTTTCACCGCAAGAACTACTTCTACCCCGACGCGCCCAAGAATTTTCAGCTGTCGCAGTACGACCGCCCGATTGCGCGCGACGGCTATCTGGACATCGCCGGGACGCGCATCCGCATCAAGCGTGCCCATCTGGAGGATGACGCGGGCAAACTGATGCACCCCGCCTACGCGCCCTACAGCCTGCTGGACCTCAACCGCGCCGGCTCGCCGCTGATCGAGATGGTCACCGAGGCCGACATCACGGGCGCTGAGCAGGCCCGCGCCTTTCTGGAAACCGTGCAGGCCATCGCGCAGGCGTTGGGGGTCAGCGACGCCACCCCCGAGGAAGGCAAGATGCGCTGCGACGTGAACCTCAGCGTTCACAAGCCCGGCGAGCCGTGGGGCACCAAGTGCGAGGTCAAGAACCTCAACTCGTTCCGCAGTGTGGAGCGGGCCATCGAGTACGAGACGGCGCGGCAAACGCGGGTGCTGGACGCAGGCGGGCGCATCACGCAGGACACGCTGGGCTGGGACGAGGGCGGCGGCAAGACCTTCCTGATGCGGACCAAGGAGGGCGAGGCCGATTACCGCTACTTCCCCGAGCCGGACCTGCCCCCGCTGGACATCACCCCCGAATGGATCGAGCGTTTGAAGGCACGGATGCCCGAACTGCCCGCGCAGAAGCGGACACGGTACCTGGCGGCGGGGGTGCGCGAGAACGACGCGGCCACGCTGAGCCTGAACGTGGAGCAGTCGCGCTTCTACGACGAGGCGCTGGAGGCTGGGGCCGACGCGCAGAAGCTGGCGAATTGGCTGCTGACCGACGTGGCGGGGACGCTGGCCTCGGCCGAAACGAGCCTGAGTCAGTCGGCGCTGCAACCCGCCCACCTCGCCTCGCTGGTGCGGCTGATCGACGCCGGGACCATCAGCGGCAAGATCGCCAAGGACCTGCTGCCGGACGTGCTGGCCGGGCACGATCCCGCCGCGCTGGTGCAGGAGCGCGGCCTGAGCGTGGTCACCGACACCGACGCCATCGACGCGGCCATCGACGCCGCCATGAGCGCTGACCCGGCCACCGTGGAGAAGGTGCGCGGCGGCAATGCCAAGGCCATGAACGCGCTGTTCGGCCCGGTGATGAAGGCGATGGGGGGCAAGGCCAAACCCGAAGTGGTGCGCGAACGCCTGACGCACAAGCTGGGGGTGTGAAGGCCGGCAAGACGGGGCGGGGGCTGCGGGTCCAGCACCTGCGCCCCCTGGCCCTGGGTTTTCTGTGGGCCGAGGTGGTGGCGGTCTTCGGCATGGTGGCCTTTATCCTGCTGCGGGGTCAGCCGGGGCCGCAGGACTGGATCAACGCCTTCGATTCCTTTCTGGCGGCCCTGGTCCTGACGTGGTGGACCGTGGTGTTCACGCGCCTGAGCGCCGGACAGGCCACCCCGCCGGAGAACGGCACGCTGCGGGCGCTGGCGGTGGCCTTTCCGTGGCTGACGTCGTTCCGGGCGGCGCTGTGGGGGCTGACCCTGCTGGGCCTGCTGACCGGCGGCGCCCCCGAGGCCAACCCGCTGGCCCTGACGGTCCTGATGACGGTCTGGGGCGCGGCGATCCTGTCGAGCAACGCGGTGAACGGCTCACTGGTGCGGCTGGCCCCGGACCCCGCCAGCCCGGCGAAACGCAGGCGCCTGCTGGACTGGCTGAACCTCTCGGCGGCGCTGGCCCTGGGCATGGCCGTGCTGAACGTGGTGCCCATCGCGGGCTTTTCCGCCGACACCACCCTGCCGGCCCAGCTGGTCTACGGGGTGGGCGGCCTGCTGGATGTGGTGGCCACGGTGCTGGCGCTGTGGGTCCTGCTGGGCCAGAGTGGGGCGCAAGACACGCAGGACAGGACGGGCAAGGCAGGCTAGGACAGGGGCAGGCAGAGGAAAGACCAGATCAGTTCCCCGGCGCGTCACCTGGCCCGGAGGTGTCGCCCGGCACGGTGTTGTCCCCCGGTACGTCGGGCGTCAGCCCTAGACGCAGCAGGTAGCGCTCAGGGCCGCGCCGGGCGGCGTAGCGGGCGTGCAGCTCGCTCAGCTCGCGTTGCAGGGCCTTGGCCTCTGCCGGGGTCAGGTGCAGCGTGGCTCCGCCCAGCAACAGGGCCGGGCGATCCGGGCGCAGCAACTCGGCAGACTGGAAGGCCCCCGCCGTGGGCGTCACGTCGACGGTGACCTCACCGTTCTCCAGAAAGACGCGCAGGCCGACATCGCGCTCGTCGCGGACCAGCGGCGCAGCGGCCTGCACCACGGCGTGCAGGAACCGGGCCGTGAAGTCGCGCTCCTGCATGCCGACGAGTTCCTCCGGGGAACCCAGCGGCGTGGCGTGGTACGGCACCAGATAGCCTTCCGAGGTGGCGCGGTAATGGCGGATGGGCCGGCCCCGGCGTGCGGTCTGCCGGGTCTCGCGCACCAGCCCCAGCCGCAGCAGGCGGCGCACGCGGTGGTGCGCGGCATTCAGCGGCAGGTGCAGCGAGGCGGCCAGCGGCCCCACCGCCCACTCGCCCATCATCAACGCGCCCAGCACCGGCAGATCACGGCCCGACAGAAACACTTTCACAGCGTCCGGATCGGTCACCTGCTGCCAGGAATGGGGCATGGGTCAGCCTACTCGATTCAGTGGCTTGAGCGTCAAGTAGAGAAAGGCGCAGGCTACAGCATGACCATGTCTCAGCCTATGACCCAGGAGCGCGCCGCCGCCGTTGGCAGCGCCGTCAATGCCCTGTGGGACCCGAATTCGCTGGCCAATCCCTATCCTGCCTACGAGCGGGTGCGGGCGCTGGGCGAGGGCGGCGTGCTGGAGGCGCAGTTCCCCGACTGGAAGGCCCTGTTCCTGACCGGTCACGCGGCCTGCTCGGCGGTGCTGCGCTCACCGCATGCCCTGAGCGGCAACGGCATTCAGAATCTGGACGGCGAGCGTTCCGAGGGCGTGCGCCTGCTGCAGTCCATGATGCTGTTCCACAACGGCCTGTCGCACCAGCGGCTGCGCGGTCTGGTCAGCTCGGCCTTCACGCCCCGAGTGGTGGAGGAACAACGGGAACTGGTGCGCTTGCTGCTGGACACGCTGCTGGACGATCTGGCCGCAAAGGGCGGCGGCGATATCGTGGCCGAGCTGTCCAACCCGCTGCCCGCCCGCGTGATCATGGGGATGCTGGGCCTGCACGGCGACGACGAGGCCCGTTTCGTGGGCTGGACGCAGAGCGTGGCCGATCTGTTGGGCGGCATGAACCAGTCCCCGGAACTGATGGCCCGCATCGACGCCGACGCCCGCGAGATGCGCGCCTTCTTTCAGGATCTGGCCGAGGAACTGCGTGCCAACCCGCAACCCGGCCTGCTGAGCGCCATGAGTGCCGTGCAGGACGGCGGCGAGCGCCTGAGCGGCGACGAGCTGCTGTCCAATGCCGTGCTGCTGCTGGCCGCCGGGCACGAGACCACCAGCAACCTGATTCCCGGCGGCCTGCTGGAACTCTCGCGCCAGCCGGACGCCTGGGCCGCCCTGGTGGAAAACCCCCGCCACCCCAACGTGGCCGACGAACTGCTGCGCGTCGTCTCCCCGGTGCAGTTCGATGGCCGCACCCTGAGCGCGGACGTGAGCGTGGGCGACAGAAGGCTGCCCGGCGGCAACCTCGCGCAGCTGATTCTGGGAGCCGCCAACCGTGATCCGGGGGTCTTCAGCGATCCTGACCGTATCGACTGGGAGCGCCCGAACAGCAACCGCCATCTGGCGCTGGCTGCCGGGCCGCACTACTGCCTGGGGGCCAGTCTGGCGCGGCTGGAAATCAGCGAGACGTTTGCCGCCCTCGCCACGCGCTTTCCCAACCTCCGGGTCACCGACGCCAACCCGCCCTTCAAGCCCAACCCGGTGCTGCGCGGCGTGCAGCGGCTGGACGTGGGGGTGGACTGAGAACCCCGCCGGGGCCGCATCAATGGCCCCACGCAGACCCACCATTCCGCGTTGTGAATCCCCCGTGTCCAGCTATCCCGGCAGGTTACTGACGCCCACCCGAACGGACGTTAGACTGCCCCCATGACCAAACAGATGGATTTTGACGTCCTGGTAATCGGTGCTGGCCCCGGCGGCTACCACGCGGCCATCCGCGCCGCGCAGCTGGGCCTGAAAGTCGCCTGCGCCGAGCGCGAGTACCTGGGCGGCGTGTGCCTGAACGTGGGCTGCATTCCCACCAAGGCCATGCTGCACGCGGGCGAGCAGATCGCCGCCGCCCGCCACGCCGCCGACTTCGGCCTGACCTTCGGCGAGCAGAACCTGAACATCGCCAAGCTCAACGGCTGGAAAGACGGCATCGTCAAGAAGCTGACCGGCGGCGTGGGCGCGCTGTTCAAGGCCAACAAGGTCACGCACCTGATCGGCGAGGCCAGCTTCGTCGATCCCCACACCGTCAAGGTGGGCGACAAGACTTATACCGCCTCCAACTTCATCATCGCCACCGGCTCCGAACCCGCCAAGCTGCCGGGGCTGGAGGTGGATCAGCAGGTGATCGTGGACAGCACCGGCGCGCTGGTGATGCCTGACCCGGTGCCCGCGCGGATGCTGTGCGTGGGCGGCGGCGTGATCGGCTTCGAGTTCTCGCACGTGTACAACAACATGGGCAGCAAGGTGAAGGTCATCGAGTTCCTGCCCAACATCATTCCTGGCGCCGACGCCGACGCGGTCAGGGAATTCGGCAAGATCATGAAGAAGCAGGGCATCGAGATCGCCACCGAAACCAAGGCCAACCGGGCCGAGAAGAAGAGCGACGGCGTGCATGTCGAGCTGGAGAACGTCAAGACCGGCGAGAAAACCACGGAAGTCTTTGACCGCGTGCTGGTGGCCGTAGGCCGCCGCCCGCGCACCGACGGCCTGAACATCCAGGCGACGGGCGCCACCGTCACGGATCGTGGGTTTGTGCCCGCCAATACCCGCCAGCAGACCAACGTGCCGCACATCTACAGCATCGGTGACGTGGCCGGCAACCCAATGCTGGCGCACAAGGCCATGAAGGAGGGGCTGGTGGCCGCCGAGGTGATCGCCGGCAAACCCGCCGAGCAGGACGCCGTCGCCATTCCCGGCGTGGTCTACACCAGCCCCGAACTGGCCTGGGTGGGCCTGACCGAAGCCGAGGCCAAGGAAAAGGGCTACGAGGTCAAAACCGGCGTGTTCCCCATGAGTGCGTCGGGCCGCGCCATGACCCTGCAAGCCACCGACGGCTTCGTGAAGATGGTGGTGGAAAAGGACACCGACTTGCTGCTGGGCGTGCATATCGTGGCCCCGCACGCCTCTGACCTGCTGGGCGAGGCGGGCCTGGCCCTGGAAATGGCCGCCACCGCCAGCGACATCGCCCTGACGATCCACGCCCACCCCACCCTGGGCGAGGCCGTGCTGGAAGCGGCGGAGGCCGTGCACAAGCAGGCCATCCATATCATGAACCGCTGATCGCCGCCCACGGGGCCACACCGAGCAAAGCGAGACACGAGAAAACCCCCAGGCCATCCTGGGGGTTTTTGACGGTGCTGGACCGGGCTTCAGCCGCCCTCAGCCCAGGTACGCCACCAGCAGGTCCACCCCGGAGCGCAGATCGTCCACATGCACGGCCTCCACGACGCTGTGGATGTAGCGCGTCGGCAGGCTAAGCGTGAGTGTCGGCACGCCCGCCCGGCTGCGCTGGATGGCCGCGCCGTCGGTGCCGCCCTGGGCCAGCACTTCCATCTGGGCGCGGATGCCCTGACCCTCGGCCAGATCGTAGAACTCGTCCACCAGGCTGCGGGTGGAGATCATGCTGGAATCGAAGACCTTGATGCCGATGCCCTCGCCCATGCGCGTGACCGCCTCGTCGGGGCCGACGCCGGGAGTGTCCACCGCCAGGGTTACGTCCAGGCCGATGCCCACGGTGGGTTCGACGCCGTAAGCAGCGGTGTGCGCCCCGCGCAGGCCCACTTCTTCCTGAACAGAGAAGACGGCGATCAGGTCATGCTTGGGCGGCGTCTTGCGGAAGTGACGCAGGACTTCGAGCAGCATAAAGACCGAGGCGCGGTCATCCATCGCCTTGCCGCAGACCAGCGAGCCGACGCGGCGGGCCGTGTGATCCAGCGTGACCATGTCGCCCACGCGCACGCGGCGCTTGACCTCCTCGGCGTCCAGGCCCAGGTCAATAAAGAACTCCTTGACCTCGGGAATCTTCTTGCGTTCCTCGGCGCTGGCGATATGCACCGGCTTGCCGCCGGGGGTCAGGATGCCCGGCAGCGCCCCGCCGCGCGCATGGACGGTCACGTCGCGCGCGAACAGGTTGCGGGTGTCGAAGCCGCCCAGCGCCTGCACGCGCAGGAAGCCCTTATCGTCGATGAAGCGCACCAGAAAGCCGATCTCGTCCATGTGGGCGCTGACCATCACGCGTTCGCGGCCGTCCTTCTTCTTGCCGCCGCTGCCGTTGCGGGTGGCGATCACGTTGCCCATCGCGTCCACGCGCACGTCGTCGGCCAGCCCGTCCAGCTCGGCCAGCACGAAGTCGCGCACGGCGTCCTCCTGTCCGGGCACGCCGGGGAGGTTCGAGAGGTCCATCAGGACATCTAACCTCAGCTCCGAGTCGGAGGACGTGGGCGCGGCGCTGGAACCAGTCTTGGATTTTGCCATGAGGCTCAGGGTACGCCCTGAACGGGTTTGGCCGGGGCCTCTGCGTCTTGAGGTTCGCTTTCGCTGGACGCGGGCGGGGTAGGGGCTGGGGGTTTGGGCCGCAGATCGGTGCCGTTGAACCGCCCCTGCGCCTCGGCCAGTCCCTGCGCCGCCCAGACCTCCACCGCGTTCGCGCCCAGCCGCACCAGCTCGGCCAGCGTCGCGGCCTCGTCCGGGTGCCATTTGCTCAGCACCCAGTCGGCCGGGTCTCGGCCAGGGGGCGGGCGCGAGATGCCCACTTTCAGCCGCGCGAAGCCCTCCGAACCCAGCAGGCGGATCATGTCGCGCACGCCGTTCTGCCCGCCGTGCCGCCCGCCCATGCGGAATTTCAGGAGGCCGAAGGGGCTGTCCAGATCGTCCTGCACGGCCAGCAAGTCGCCCAGCTCCAGCTTGTAGAAGGAAAACAGCGGCGCCACCGCCTTGCCCGAGGCGTTCATGAACGTCTGCGGCTTGACCAGCAGCACCTTCTCGCCGGGGGCGGGGCCGAGGCGAACCTCGCAGACCTCGGCGTCCTTCTCCTTCAGCCACGTTCCCCCGGCGCGGCGGGCCACCTCGTCCACCACCAGCCAGCCGACGTTGTGGCGGGTCTGGGCATACTTCAGGCCGGGATTTCCGAGACCCACGACGAGCTTCATTCAGGCTTCCAGGCTGTTCAGCACTTCACGCCACCTGGCTTCCGTCTCGCGCACGCGATTCTCGCCCTTCGCGCGGGTATAGCCAGCACGGAAGTCGGCAAAGCGGGTGTCGGTCTCGGAGAACAGCAGGCCCAGCGCGCCGCGTACATCGGCCACGTTCTGCTCGGTCAGCGTCCGGTCCTTGGCGTCCAGCACCTCGTCCAGCGTCGCCATCAGGCCCGACAGCGGGCGCAACCACTGGAAATCGGGGTTGTTCATCACCAGCGAGTACAGCTCGAAGGGACTGCCCACCGGGCCGTGCAGGAACTCGTATTCGCCCTTGGCGAAGTCCAGCAGCGCCGAATGGAAGTGGCGCAGCGCCGGAACCAGGGCATTGAGACGGGTGCGAATGGAGGCGTCGGTCATGGGGTCAGGGTAGCAAGGCAGATAGAGAAACGCCGTTTGCGGAACGCAGAGGAAAGGACATCGCTGTGCCCGCTCAAACTCCTTACCAGCCCATCGTTCCCGCCTCGCCCTTGAACGGCCCCACCACGTCCGAGGTGATCCAGCCGCCATAGAACGTTCCGGGCTGCGGCACCACCGTCTCGCCGTCCACGCGGCACTCGTCCATGCGGCCCGGATAGACGGCGATGTAGCCAGCCATCTCGCGGAAGGCGGGCGTCGGGTCTTCGTAGCTCCAGCCCGCCGCCTCGGCCACCCTGCCGCCCGCCGAGAGCGTCCAGTACGTTGCTGCCCCCTTAAATTCGCAGACGCTGCGGCCCTGGGCGCGGCTCAGCACGCCCGGCGCAAAGGCGTCCGGCGGCAGGTAGTAGCCGGGGGGATGGCTGGTTTCCAGCACGCGGTAGGCGGCTGTGGTGTCGGCGATCTTCTGGCCGCCCAGCCAGATCTCGATGCGTCTGTGGCTGCGCTCCAGCCGGGGCGGGCGCGGGTAGTCCCATACGCTTTCCTGACCAGCGCGGGGTTTGTCGGGTCTGGGACGGGAACGGAACATGGCCCCAGCATGGCGCGCGGGGGGCCGGGGCGCTGTCGCAGGGCCTACCAATGGCCGCCGGCCCCCCGCGCTTGCTACCCTGGCCCATGACCCTCACCCTCCCCACCGAGGAGCAGCAACAGGCCCTGGCGCGGGCCGTCAACCTGGCCGAGATCGAGGCGCTGGGCCGCGCCCGGCTGGATCAGAACGCCCTGGACTACTACGTCAGCGGCGCCAACGACGGCCATACCCTGCGCGCCAACCGCGAGGACTTCGCGCGCATTCGCCTGCGCCCGCGCATGCTGGTGGACGTCTCCAGCATCGACACCTCTACAGACGTGCTGGGCCTGCCGCTGGACTTTCCGGTAGGTGTGGCCCCCAGCGCCTTTCATGGATTGGCGCACCCGGACGCCGAACGGGCCACCGCGCGGGCCGCCGCCAGCGTGGGCAGCGTGATGACCCTCAGCACCTTTTCCAACACCCCGATTGCCGACGTGGGGGCGGCGGCGGGCGGGCGGTTCTGGTTCCAGCTGTACCTGCTGGCCGACCGCGAACTGAGCCGCCAGATCATCGCGCAGGCCGAGGCTGCCGGGGCACGGGCGCTGGTGTTCACCGTGGACGCGCCGTACCTGGGCCGCCGCGAGGCCAACGAGCGCCGCCGCTTTGCCCTGCCGCCGCACCTGAGCGCCCCCAACGTCGCCAGCCGCGAGACGCTGGCCGGGGTGGACACCGACACCGGCTCGCAGCTGACCCATTATTTTCAGCATCTGGTGGACAAATCCTTTACCTGGGCTGATCTGGGCTGGCTGCGCCAACAAACCGAACTGCCGATTGTCCTGAAGGGCATCCTGACCGCCGAGGACGCCGAACTGGCCGTGCAGCACGGCTGCCACATCTGGGTCAGCAATCACGGCGGGCGGCAGCTGGACACCGCCGTCAGCGCCCTTGCCGCGCTGCCCGAGATTGCCGACGCGGTGGCGGGCCGCGCCGAGATCTACCTGGACGGCGGCGTCTCGCGCGGCACCGACGTCCTGAAGGCCATCGCGCTGGGGGCGCAGGCGGTATTCCTGGGGCGGCCCGCGCTGTGGGGTCTGGCGGCCGGCGGCGAGGCCGGCGTGCGCCGGGTGCTGGAGCTGCTGCGCGACGAGGTGCGGCTGGCCCTGGCCCTGAGTGGCCGGCAGAATCTGGCACAGGTGGGGCGCGACCTGCTGAAGCTGTAGGAGTGAAGCTTCCTCTGCGGACACGGACACCATGAAACGGCGGTGACGGGGGCCAGCGCCGCGCAGGCGCAGGCAGAATGGAGCATGCCCAACGCCCTGCATGTCATGAACGCTGGCGGCCACCTCTCCCCCGGCCTGGAAGCCGAGATCAGAAGTGTGGCGCAGGCCGCCCTGACCCGCCAAGCCGCGCGCCTGAGGCTGGACGGGGTGGATGTGGCCGTCTCCGTCTCGCCGTGGGGCCTGCCGGAAACCGGGATTCACGGCTACGCGCCGCTGGATCATCTGGTGCAGATCACGCTGAACCCCGACAATCCCCATTTTGCCGCCCTCTGGCGCACCGAACTTCCGGCCACGGTGGCCCACGAGCTGCACCACGCGCGGCGCTGGCAGGGGCCGGGCTACGGCCAGACCCTGCTGGAAGCCTTGGTCAGCGAGGGGCTGGCGCAATTGAACGAACGGGATGAACGGGATGGAAAGCCGCCGCCCTACGCACGGGCGGACGTTGATCTGGAAGCGCTGTGGGCACGCGCCCTCCCCCTGCTGGACCGCAGCGATCACAATTTCGAGGCGTGGTTTTACGGATCAGATGCCGAGAATTTACCGCGCTGGAGCGGCTACAGCCTGGGTGACGAACTGGTGCGCCGTCATCTGGCACAGGTGGGCGGGGACGCCGCTGCCCACGTTCATACGGCGGCCACCGCCTTCCGGACCGCGTGGTAAACCGTCAAGGCGCCGCCCATGTTCCGCCCGCAGCGCAGGCTTACCCTGAATCCCATGCCCGTCACCGCCCCCCGGCCCCAGGAGGAACTCAAGTCGGCCCGCCTGACCACCCTGGCGCATCTGGACGCCCTGCTGGAGCGGCCCATGATTGTCCTGAGCTTCGTGTGGCTGGGCCTGCTGGTGCTGGATCTGGTGCAGGGCCTGCCGCCCGTTCTCCAGATCGTCAGCAACGTGATCTGGGGGCTGTTCATCCTGGACTTCCTGCTGGCCCTGAGCATCGCCCCCGACAAGTCCGAGTACCTGAAACGCAACTGGCTGACCGTCCTGAGCCTGCTGCTGCCCGCACTGCGGATTCTGCGGGTGTTCCGGGGGCTGCGGGCGCTGCGCGTGTTGCGCCTGACGCGCGGCACCAACCTGCTGCGGATTCTGACCAGCCTGAACCGGGGCCTGCGGACGCTGCGGCGGACCCTGCGTCGCCGGGGCCTGGGCTTCGTGGTGGGCGCAACGGCCCTGGTGGCGCTGGCCGGGGCAGCGGGCATGGCGTCCTTCGAGGCGGGCCAGACGAACGCGCCCCAGGGCTTCGGCCAGTGGCTGTACTGGGTGGGCATGCTGCTGACCAGCCTGGGGTCCGAATACTGGCCGGTCACCGCCGAGGGCCGGGCGCTCACCTTCCTGCTGGCACTGTACGGGTTTGCGGTCTTCGGGTACATCACGGCGGCGCTGGCGAGCCTGTTCGTGGGCGCAGATCAGGACTGGCCGCCCGACGAGGACGACGACGAGGAGGTCAACAACGAGGTGCTGCACCGTGAACTGCAGGCCCTGCGCGGGGAAATTGCGGGGCTGCGTGAGGAGGTGCGCCGCGCCTCGTAGCCCCGCGCCGCATAATCTGACCCATGACCTCCCCTGTTGACCGGATGCGCGCCGCCCTGCACCCCACCGATCTGGACGGCTGGCTGATCTACGATTTCCAGAACCTCAACCCGCACGCCCGCCGGGTGCTGGAGATGCCGGGCGGCGCGTTCCTGACCCGCCGGTTTTTCGTGTACGTGCCGCGCGGGGGCCAGGCCGTGTTGCTGCACAACCACATCGAGGGCGGCACCTGGGGCGAGATCACGCGCGGCTGGGACATTGAGCGCCGCGCCTTCGGCTCTCATGACGAACTGGACGCGGCCCTGAAAAACGTGGTGGGCGGGCAGCGACTGGCGATGGAATACAGCCCGAACGGAGCCGTGCCCTACGTCAGCCGGGTGGATGCCGGAACGCTGGAGCGCGTGCGGGCGGCGGGCGCCGCAGAAGTCGTGAGCAGCGCGGACCTGCTGCAATCCTTCCTGGCGTGGTCCGCGGAAGATCTGGCCGCCCACGAACGCGCCGCCGCCCTGCTGATGCGCGCCAAGGACGACGCCTTCTGGCTGATCCACGAGCGGCTGAAAGCGGGCGAGCCCATCACGGAACTGGAAGTTCAGGACAAGATTATGGATGCCATCGCGGGCGCGGGCATGGACGCGGGCCATCCGGTCAACGTCAGTTTCGGCGTGAACGCGGCGGATTCCCATTACGAACCCGGCGGGGACAAGAACGCCACGCTGCAAGGTGGGCAATGCGTCCTGATCGACCTGTGGGCACAGGAACCGGGCCGTCCCTTCGCGGACGTGACCTGGGTGGGATACGCGGGCCAGCCTTCCGCCGAGTATCAGGGCGCCTGGGCGGCGGTGCGGGCCGCGCGCGACACCGCACTGGACGTGCTGACGTCGAGGTTCGGGGCCGAGGGCTGGGGTAGCCTGCAAGGCTGGGAACTGGACCGCGCCGCGCGGGACGCAATGGGAGCGGACTGGGCACCGTTCTTTTTCCACCGCACCGGCCACGACCTGGGCGTGCAGATTCACGGTTCCGGCGCCAATCTGGACGACTACGAAACCCACGACACCCGCACTCTGACGCCGGGGCTGGCCGTCACGGTGGAACCCGGCACCTATCCCGCAGCAAAAGGCTTCGGCCTCCGCACCGAGGTGGACGTGTACCTGTCGCCGGACGGGCCACGGGTCACCACCGATCTCCAGCGCCAGCCGTTCGTGCTGGGCGAGGGCGAGTGGGCGGCGGTGCGCGCGGCGGGGTACGGCGAGGCCTGAAGTTCTCTGGGCTGCACCCGCAGGCTGGGGGGCCAGTACGTCCCTGTTTCGTCTCTCTACTCCTGAAGGCAGCGGAGTGCCGCCGGGGACAGCGGGTGGGCCGCGCCCCCATGTCCCCAGAACGTCACGGCGGGTGACTCGGCGGGCACCTCACCGGTCCTGAGCAGCAGCACGCCGCTCAGGCGGACGCGCAAGCGCTCGAACGCGCGGGCCTTTTCAGGCGGCACCCCCGGCAGAACCTCGCCCTGCGCCGCGCGGGCCAGCAGGCGAAGCGCGTCCGGGGCAAGGGGACCGGCGGGGGCACCCGTGGGCAGCGCCGCCGCCAGGACGCCCCCCGCCCCTGGGGGCAGTTGCCCGATCTTGTCCGCCAGCACCCGCGCCAGCTTGGAGGTCAGGTGCTGGCTGCCACCGCTGCGGAGCCGGGCCACCTCGACATACACGAGGCCTCCATTCGGCAGGGACAGCGCAAAATCTGGCCCGCGTCCTCCCCCCGCCTTCAGCGGCTCGTAGGTCAGCGTGCCGCTGCCGGAACGCAGCAACCACGCGGCCACCGCCAGTTCCGCCCACACGTCGGCCTGGGCCTCCAGGCCCGCCGCCTCGCGTACCTTGCGGCGCAGTTTGGTGGTGTTGGCCTGCGCGAAAGCCAGAAAGGGCCGCGATGACGCGCACCACCCGCGCAACGGGGCCGCCAGCGAGTGACCGGGCGCGGCGCAGACGGCCTCCACCAGCCGGTCAGCCGCGCCCATGGCCCGCCCTTCGTGGCTGGTTGACCAGAGGTCCGTTCACACCTGAGCTTACCGTTGACGGCTGGCAGGACCGCGTGGCATGGAGTCAGGGGCGCGGGCGTCTGCCGTTACGCCTGACCCTCCGACGCCAGTGTGTCGGACCTTCTTAGCGTTCCCACAAGCCGCTGCCGCCACCCACACCCTTTCAGCGGTTAGGCTGGGGGCATGGCGAATCTCAGCTCCTCGACAGTGATGCTCACGGGGGCAGGCGGCGCACTCGCCACCGCGATTGCCCAGGAACTCGACGATGCGGGCGCGCAGATGGTGTTGGTGGGGCGCGGCGAGGCCCTGACCCGCGCCGCTGACCGCTTTCCCGCCACCGAAGTGATCGACACCGATCTGTCGGACCCCGCCAGCGTGGCGCAACTGAGAAAAGTCAAGGTGGACATTCTGGTGCACACGGCCGGGGGCTACGCCATGCAGCCGGTGCAAAAGGCCACTACCGACGACCTGCGGGCCATGCTGGACGCCAACTTCCTGACACTGTTCCACGCGGTTCAGGGCGTGCTGCCCCACATGCTCAAGAACAAGGACGGCATCATTCTGGGGGTCAGCGCGGCGCAGGCGGCCCGTGGCAGCGGCCCCGGCGCGGCGCTGTACACCGCAAGTAAGGCGGCGCTGGGCGCGTACCTGAACAGCCTGAACGACGAGTTGAAGGCCAAGGGCGTGCGCGGCTGCGTGCTGTACCCGATGGGCGCCATCGACACCCCGGCCAACCGCGACGCGGGCCTGAAATGGGAGACCATGATCGATCCGCGCGGCCTCGCCAAGAGCGTCGCCCACATCCTGACCCGACCGGACCGCGCCCACATCACCGAACTGAAGGTCTACCCGGACGAGGAGGAATAGGCAGGTGGGGATCTACTGGGGCCAACTCCGGAGCTGTCCATCTGCTCCGGAGGGCGCAGACCCTGACTTGCTCTACAGATCGGTCGCCTGCCCCGCTGATGCCGGATGATCCTGCCAGCGCAGAACGGCTGCCCGGCGGCCTCACGTCCCAGCAGGCTATGACCGTGCCAATGGGTTTCCCTTATTCCATGGCGGAAATTCTGGCGCACATGCATGCCAACGTCGTGTTCAATCTGGGGCTGAGCAGGAGCGAGGAAGCTGGGAGTCTCCTCTCTCCCCGAGACCTCTGGCCTCCCGTTTTGTTGAAGCATGGATGCCGCTGGTTCAGGCGTTTGTGGATGATCTGGCGCAACTCGGACGAATCGCACAGGACGAACGTGAACTTGAGCGCCTCCGCTCCCTGCCCACGGCCACTGAATCTGGTTGGACGGTGGGGTACAGGCTTGCCTTGAGTGTCGCCAAGCACAACACCTCTCACGGCGGGCAGATTGCGCGGATCCGGCAGATCTTGAGCGCTCAGGATTGAATCAGCGCTCTATTCCAGTTTCCCCGTAAAATCCCCTTCCCAGGCGTTCAGGATGCGGTCTCCCTGCACCAGCAGGACGGTGGGGTAGGCGCTGACCTTCAGGGCGCGGGCAAAGGCGGTGGCTCCGTCGCCGCGCCAGGGGTTGAGGCCAGCCGGGGCCGGTGAGGGCGTGCCTTCAGCATTCACGGCCCGCACGGGCAAGTCGCTGTCCAGCACAGCCTGCCACAACTCCCCCAGATCGCCGCAATCGTGGCTGTAGACCACCACCACCTCGCGCCCACCTGCGTCCGTGCTGGCCTGCCACGGATGGGCTGGCAAGGCGTCGCCCAGGCGCACGCGGGCCTCAGCGCTGCTCAGGGACGGCACCGTGCCCAGCGCGAGGAGCAGCGTCAGCAGTGGGGCATGTCGGGGACTCATGCCCGACATCATGCCGCGCCGCCCCGATGGGTTGCATGACGGGGCGGTGAGGACGGCTTTGGACGGAACTCGGTTCAGCGGGCGCAGATCACGGCTTGACCGGCTGCGGGGCCGCGCTCTTGGGCTCAGGGATCTGCGGCACGGCGTTCTGGTTTCTGACCGCCTTGACTGCGGCAGGATCGGCCTTCTCGTCGGTCAGCGGGGCCGGACTGTCGTCGGGCGCGTAGGCCGGCAGTTGCTCGATGTACACCCGGCGCTGCACGATGTTCTCCGGCGGGGTGAACTCGGTGGCCTGCCGGTTGGTGGTGCGGTCCACGTCGATCAGGACGGTGCGCGGATCGTTGTAGGCCGACGTGTAGCGGGATTCGGTGTACTGCACCGGGGGCGGGGCGTTTTCCTGCAGCGCCGTGTTGGCCGCGTCACTGTAGTTGGGGTCCAGCACGGCCAGCTTCACGCCCGGGAGGAACTGCTGGTCCGGCGCGTCGACGTACTGGATGCCAGGGGGTTCGCTGAAGGCCCGCACGGTCTGGCCCTGGTGCGCCAACTCCATCATGCGCCGCCAGATGGGACCGTTGACCAGCCCGGAGTAGGAGTTCGTGGGCATCTCGCCGCCCTGCTGCTTGCCCACCCACACCGCCCCGGTGTACAGCGGCGTGGTGCCCACGAACCACAGGTCCTTCGGGCCGTTGCTGGTCCCGGTCTTGCCCGCCACCGGCCAGTCGCCGAACTTGGCAGGCCACGCCAGACCGCCCTGTGCCGCCGACAGATCGTTGACCACGCCCCGGATCATGTCCAGCCCCAACCACGCGATCTGCGGAGTCCACACGCGGGTGGGCTTGACCGGGTTCAGGCCGTCGTCATACAGCACCTCGCCACGCGCGGTGGTCACCCGCGTCAGGTAGCGGGGGGCGCGGTACAGCCCGCCGTTGGCAAAGGGCGCGTAGGCCGCCGCCATCTTGACCGGCGTGGTTTCCACCGCCCCCAGCGCCGCCGCCAGCCCGGTGCCGTCGTTGGGCGGAATGCCCAGCTCACGCAGCTTGCCGAAGAACGTCTGCAGGCCAATGCGGTCTGCAAGCCGTACCGTCACTAGATTCAGCGAGCGGTCCAGCGCCTCGCGGATGGTCATGTTTCGATAACTGGTCTGGCTCTCGAAGTTCTGCGGCGCATACACGCCGTCCTTGCAGGTGGGGCAGGGAAAGGTGATCGGCTTGTCGTCCTCGCGGTGCTCCTGGGTCAGGCCGGTGGAGAGAGCTGTGGTGTACAGCAGCGGCTTGATGGTGGAGCCGATCTGGCGCTGGCCCTGCGCGGCGTTGTTCCACGCTTCGGGCGGCGCCGAGCCGTTCAGCTTCTGCCCGATCATGCCCAGCACCTCACCAGTGAAGGGATCGATGATGGTGGCCCCCAGCGTCGCGCCGGGCGGCAGGCCGGTGGCCTCGCGGCTGGCGGTTTCCACGGCGGCCTGAATACGGGGATCGACGGTGGTGTAGACCCGCAGGCCCCCGCTGCCGTACACCTTGTCGCGCCCGAAGCGGCGCACCAGCTCCTGCTCGACCTGCCCCATGAAGTGCGGGTAGCGCACGGTGGTCACGGCCTTCAGTTCTTTCTGGGTGCGGTCCACCAGTTTGGCGCTGGTGATCCGGCCCTGCTTGTCGTACAGCACCTTCCAGCCGCGCGGCTGCAGGTCTTCCCTGAGCGCAGCGTCCATCTGGGCGGGGGTGATCCATTTGTCTTCCACCATGCGTCCCAGCAGCGTCTTCATCAGCGGCCGCATGGCCTTGTAGTCGAAGTAGCGCCCCGCGCTGGGCACCAGCACCGTCAGGTACGCGCTCTGGGCCAGCGTCAGGTCCTTAGGCGTGGTGCGGAAATACGCCTGGGCCGCCGAGTAGATGCCGTACAGCTCGACGGGGCCGCCGTCGCCCCAGTAGATGGTGTTCAGGTAGTTCTGCAGGATCTCGGCCTTGGTAAAGCTGCGCTCGACCTGCACGCTCAGCAGCCATTCCTTGATCTTGCGGTCCGGCGTGCGGGCCTGTTGGTACTCGTCCAGCAGCAGGGTGTTCTTGATCAGCTGGTTGGTCAGGGTGCTGCCGCCCTGCACGCTGTCCCCCGCCGCCAGGCGCTGAACCTGCCGTCCCAGCCCGTAGGGATCGATACCGTAATGCTCGAAGAAGCGCCGGTCCTCATTGCTGACCAGCGCGGCCACCATAAACGGGCTGATCTCGTTCAGGTTGACCAGCGTGCGGCTGATCGCCTGCTCGCCGATCTTGGGAATCAGGGTGCCCAGCGGCGTGTTGTCGCGGGCAAAGACACGCGTTTCGGCCCCCAGCGACAGGCTGTCGAGCTGGCGGTAGTCGGGCAGCTCGCGCCACCACTTCAGGCCGTAGGTGGCCGCCACTCCCGCCCCGGCGAACAGCGCGGCGATGAGAAACGAGGTCAGGAATTTCAGGAAACGGACGAAAAAGATCATGAGAGCAACCTCGTGGAAAAACGGCCCATGGAACGGTCCCCGGACGCCGTCAGGGGCGGCGGGCCGCGACCAGCTGATTGACGCGCCCGCGCAGGTTCTTGCCGGACAGCGGCTTGTACACGATGTCGTCCGCGCCCACCAGCTTGGCGTGGTCGCGCGTCTGGTCGTCGTCGAAGCCGGTCAGCAGCAGCACCGGCGTGTCGCGCAGCCGCTTGACCCGCTTGACCCGCGAGCAGATCTCGAAGCCGTCCATGTGCGGCATCTTGATGTCCAGCAGCATGGCGTCGGGGGTGTGGTCCCGCAGGTAGTCCAGCGCCGCCTTGCCGTCGGGCACCGCCACGATCTCGTGTCCATCGGCGGACAGAATGACTTCCAGCATGGTGCGGATGGCTGGCTCATCGTCGGCGACGAGGATCGTATACGGCATATGCCGAGCATGATAGTGCAGGCCGCACGAAAAAAAGAGTGTCGAACGGGTTTTGGTCTCCCGGCTCAAGGAGACGGACAGCCGCAATTGCCGCTCGCCTCACCGCGCCGCACAGGGGCCGGCTGATAGGGTCTGTGGTTGGTATGACGGCCCTGACGACAGCTTCCCCCACCCCCACCACGCCCACCACCGGCGAGCGCGTGCTGTGCGCCATGTCCGGCGGCGTGGACAGCAGCGTGACGGCGGCGCTGCTCAAGGACGCCGGCTTTTATGTGGTGGGCGCGATGATGCGCTTCTGGCCCGACGACAAGCGCACCGATACCTTCGACAGCTGCTGCTCGCCCGACGCCGCCTACGAGGCCCGCCGCGTGGCCGAGCAGGTGGGCGTGCCGTTCTACCTGCTGGACTACCGCGAACAGTTCCAGCGCCATATCGTTGGCCCCTTTCTGGAGGAGTACGCGCAGGGACGCACGCCCAATCCCTGCGTGAACTGCAACACCAAGGTCAAGTTCGACGAACTGGTGAAGAAGGCCAAGATGCTGGGCTGCCGCTACGTGGCGACGGGACATTACGTCAAGCGCGTGGACACCGCCGACGGCGGCGTGGAGTTCTGGCGGGGCGACGATCCGCGCAAGGACCAGACCTATTTCCTGTGGGGCACGCCCAGAGACGCGCTGCCGTACATCCTGTTCCCGGTGGGCGAGCTGGAAAAGCCCCGCGTGCGCGAGATCGCCGAGGAACGCGGCCTGCTGACCGCCCGCAAGCCTGAGAGCCAGAACATCTGCTTTGTGCCGGGCAAGGTTCAGGATTTCGTGGCCGAACATCTGCCGCAGGCCACTGGATTTATCCGTGAAATCGCCACCGGAGAGATCGTGGGCGATCACCTGGGCACGCAGTTCTACACGCTGGGCCAGAAGCGCGGCATGGGGCTGTACCAGTCGCACAAGGTGCGTCACATCGTGCATCTGGACCCGGCCACCAACACCGTCTGGGTGGGCGATTACGAGGACTGCCTGTGGGGTGACCTGAAGGCGTCGGGCGCCAACTACCTGTGTGAGCTGGCGGAGTTGCCGCGCGAGGTGGAGGTGCAGGTGCGCTACCGCACGAAGCCGGTGCGCGCCACCGTGCTGCACGCCGACGAGAACGGCTTCGAGTTGCAGTTCCACGAGCCGCAGTTCGCCGTCGCCCCCGGCCAGAGCGCTGTGCTGTACAGCGGCCCGCGCCTGCTGGGCGGCGGCTTGATCAATGACCATGCGCGGGACCTGCCAGCGACAGTGCAGTCCTCAAACGGTTGAATGGGCGCTTAACTGAGGTAACGCCTACCCCTGGGATCAACTGATCGCATCGGCGACGTCTCTCGTCGCCGCTTGATGGAATTCTTAGAGCAGCACCAATGCCTATCAACTGTGGGGGGATGAACAGGTGAATCGAAAGAGCGAGGAGTGGACAGGCCCAAGCGCACATGAGTGCGTGGCTTCCGGGCCAGCTGCAGAAACCGGCCTGGAAGCAGATGGCTTGCCGCGAGAGAACCTTGACCACCGCACTGAGGCACAGCGCGGAGCCACGGCGGCGATGACGGTCAGACCGCTCAGGTCCACGCCCGACACCCGCAAGCAGCTGGCCGAACTGCTGGTGCACACCGTGGTTGGGGGCGGCTCGGTGGGGTTCATGCACCCGCTGACCTCCGAAGCGGCGGCCACGTTCTGGGACGGGGCATTGGCCGCTGCCGAACGCGACGAGCGCATCATTCTGGGCGGCTGGGACGGCCCCCAGCTACTCGGCACCGTGACGCTGGTCCTGAACATGCCGCCCAACCAGCCCCACCGCGCCGAAATTGCCAAGATGATGACCCACCCCGGGTGGCGCGGCGTGGGCGTGGCGACGGCGCTGCTGCGGGCAGCCGAGGCGCTGGCCGTGCAGCGCGGACGCACCCTGCTGGTGCTGGACACCGCTTCAGACGGCGGGGCAGCGGGCCTGTACGAGCGCGCGGGCTACACGTTTGCCGGAGAAGTGCCCGATTACGCTCTTAAACCACACGGCGGGCTGACTGGAACCCGCCTGTACTGGAAACGCATCTGACCATTGAAACGTGGGACCTGAAGGCGCCTGCTCTCCCCTACCACTGGTCGTCGTCCCGCACCTCGCCCTTGCCCTCGCGCCGCGCCTTGCGGCGGGCCTCCTTGCCCTGCTTGCGTTTGGGGCGGGGCGGCAGGGTGACCTCGTACACGCGTGACGGATCGCAGGGGGCCGGGTACTCGCCCAGCGACTCCCCCGGATCGGCCATTCGCAGGTTTCCGGCGATGTGCAGATGGCGCTCGCCGCAGTACGGGCAATCGTCCACCACCCAGAACATGACGCGGGTGCCAGGCATATCGCGCAGCGACGCGAAGGCCAGCCGGGGAGTCGTGCGGTCTTTCTTGCCCATACCGGCAAGGCTAGCGCGGGTACGGGCCGCGTTCTGTAGCGCCTCTCAGCCTTGGGTGGTGCAACGCTGGAACCACTCAGCATTTTTGTGGATGACGCAGAAGCGGTTGCCGTCGGGATCGGCCAGCACCACGTAATCGGCGTCCGGCTCGTAGGGCCAGTCCACCCGCGCTGCGCCCAGCCCCAGCAGCCGCGTCACCTCCACTCCCTGGTCCTCGGCGTACAGGTCCAGATGGTGCCGCCGGGCCACTGGCGACGTGACGAGTTTGAGGGCCAGTTGGACGCCGGAACCCCCGCGCGGAATCAGCACCACCCAATCCTCGTCCGGGGTCTCACGCGGCAGATAGTCCAGCGCTGCCGTCCAGAACGCCGTGGCCCGCGCCATGTCGCGCACGCCCCAGACGATGGACCCGATTTCGAGCATGGGCCAGTGTAGAGGCTCAGCGGTCTGGTCTGCGCGCCGTGACCAGCATGTACCGGATGTCGGTCTCGGCCTCGAAGCCCGAGGTGCGGTAGAGGGCCACCGTTGCGGCCAGATAGTCGCCCTGCACGCGCACTTCCGCCAGTTCGTAATGGAAGACGCAGCGGCGGCTGGCCGGCACGCGGCTGTCCTCCTGCATGGTAGTCGTGACCTCGGTGCCGGGCCGGGGGCTGGACGTCACCGTCAGCATCAGCCCACGCGAGTATCCGGAATATTCTCCAGCGGGCACGCAGTTCCTGTCCGGTCCAAAGGGCAGTTGCGCCAGCCGGAACAGCCACAGCTTGCCGCCAAATTCCACCGGGTAGCTCTGCGCAGCCGGCATGTTCGGGCGGCCCGGCACCGACGCGGGAAACACGTCCGGGCTGCTGGGTTTTGCCCGCAGATCAGGAGGAGTGCGTTTCCAGACCACCGTGCCGGGGCGCGTGTCGCTGATGCCCAGACGCTTCAGGGTGGGCGCGGCCTGGTTGTGGACCTGCTGCATGTTGACCAGCGCGGCCCGACTCATGCCAGTGTCCTCGTCCGTTCGTTTGTCGAAGCGCTCCACCAATGTATTCCTGGCGCTGTCCACCACCCAGAGTTCGGTGTACGCAAAACCGCTGCCGTCCTGAATCCCGTGCTGGAGCAGGGCCGCGTAGCGTCCGTCAGGCGAGAAGCCGGCGAACTCCGGCGTGGCCCGGTCTGCGGCAGCGTGGCCCAGCGCGGCGCACAGCAGCAGGGCCAGACAACGTTTCATCTCAGCGCACCTCGATCCCCACACTAAACAGCGTGGGGTTGGGACTGGCCTTCTCGCTGGAATAGCGAATCTCGTAGCTGCCCGGCGCCGTGGGCATTTTCAGCGTGCCAGGGTTGCCCGCCCTGGTGTAAAAGTAGGTGGTGTATTTCCCGATAGGCGCACCCTTTTCCACCACGGTCACGTAATCGCCGGGGTTGTTGGGCCCGGTCCACTTGATCTCAATGGTGCTGCCCGGTTTGGCGGTGGTGGGGGCGCTCAGACCATATTTGGGGGCCGTCAGGGTGATGGGAACGCTGGCCAGCGTGGGGTTGGGGCTGGCCTTCTCGCTGGAATAGCGCAGCTCGTATTCGCCCGCGTTCAGCGGCACGATCAGTTTGCCGGGGTTGCCCGCCTTGGTATAGAAGTAAGTGGTGTATTTCCCGATAGGCGCACCCTTTTCCACCACGGTCACGTAGTCGCCGGGATTGTTCGGCCCGGTCCACCTGACCTCGACCTGGCTGCCTGCCAGGACAGCTTTGGGCGCCGACAGGCCGTAGGTCGGCGGCGTCAACGTGATCGGCGCGCTGGCGAGCGTCGGGTTGGGGCTGGCCTTCTCGCTGGAGTAGCGAAGTTCATATTCGCCGGGATCCAGCGGCACGGTCAGCTTGCCAGGGTTGCCGTCTTTGGTATAGAAGTAGTCCTTGTACTGTCCGACCGGGGTTCCCTTGGGCACCACGGTCACGTAATCGCCGGGATTGTTCGGCCCGGTCCACTTGACCTCAACCACGCTGCCCGCCCCCGCCGTTTTGGGACTGGACACGGCGTACCTGCCCGCCTGGGTGGTGGCGGTGGCCCGGCTCAGGGCGGCGCCGAGTTCCGCGCCGCTACGGGTGTTCTCGAACGTGCCGAAGCCCTCAAAACTCTTGCGCGCCTTCTCGTTCAGGTCAATGCCGATGATGCGGATGTCCACCTCGATGCCCAGTTTCTTGAACATCGCCGCCGCGTCGTTCAGCTTGCCGCCGCAGGATTCCTCACCGTCCGTGACCAGCACAATCACCTTGCGGCTGCTGTCCTTCGGAAAGTCGTTCGCCGCCTGGATCAGCGAGTAGACAATCGGCGTGGCCCCCTTGGGCGTGGCGCCGCTGACCTGTGTTTGCAGGGCCGCCTTATCGAAGCCCTTCATCGGCGTAACCAGCACGGAATCCTCGCACTGGGGGCCAGTCTTCAGCCCGCCGCCGTAGATCCGCATGCCCACGTTCAGGCCGGCATCGGCGTTCAGCCCTCCCAGAAACTGGGTCAGGGTGGCCTTGGCCGAGGCGATGCGGGTCTGCCCATCGGGCAGCTTCCCCAGCATGCTGCCGGAGGCATCCAGAATCAGCTGGACGTTCGTGGTGGCCTGCGCGCCGGCCACGCCAGCAACGAGACCAGCGCCCAGGGCCAGCGTCACGGAAAGACGGCGAAGTGAAATGGAGTGCGGCATGGTGACCTCCTGGGGAGACGGACGTCAAGCGTCCAGGAACCGGAAAACTCGCGGGGCAGCGGGGCAGCGGCAGCTGAATGCCGGGCCTGTGGGCGTTGACGCGCTGCGGGGACGGCGGCACGGGTCAGAACAGCGGAAGGGTCTGCAGCACGGGAACACTCTGGAGAACACAGGCGGTGCGGTCTGGGCCAGGCGAACGGCGGTGCTTGGGCTGACTAGGGGGCAGGCCTCTGACCATAAGAGGCAACTAAGAGGACGTTAAGGGCCATGATAGCCCGCCCCCGCACAATCGTCCAATTCTGGCGCACCGGCCTGCCGGACGCTCTCGCCCGCCAGACGCTCTAGAGTGTGGCCTGATGTCGGCTTCTCTCCGGCCCCAGGACGGGGCGACTTGACCGCCCCGCACCCGCCAGCGGACCCGGACCCCCAGCTGGAGCGGGGGCGCAAGCTGCTGCACCTGTACCGCCGGGGCGTGGGCGGCGAGCGCACCAACGCCGGACGGTTGCTGCTGACCCACCTCAAAACCCATGACCTGACGCTGTATGACCTGGACGCCAGCCTGCCGGTCTCGCAGGAGCTTTCAGACCTGGACCGCTGGCGCGAGAGCGCGGCGCTGCTGGCTCGGATCGGTCAGCCCGGGCAGGACGACGTGCTGACCCGGCTGGTGGACGCCACGGACCTGACTGAAGACGAACTGGCCCGGCTGCTGAAGGCCGTGGACACCGAAACGCTGGTGGACGTGCGCGCCGACGGCTGGGCCTACACTCACGGCGGCGACGCCGACGACTACCGCCGGGCGGCCCGGCAGGTCACGCCCGCCGCGCTGCTGGCGGGCCGGGGCTCGCTGGCGGACCGTCTGCTGGCCGCCACCTTGCACCGTCACCACCTGCTGACCCATCCCGAACGCACCATCCGCGCCGCGGACGAACTGCAAAAGCGCGTGCTGCTGGGCCTGATCTTCGGCCTGACCGGCCACCGCGCCGAGGCCACCGCCGACGGCGTGCGCGCCCACCTGAACGCCGATCAGCTGGCCCGTGTGCGCGCGCTGCTGGCCGGGCAGGGCGAGCGCCTGAAAGCCGAGGCCCTGCGCCGCGCCGAGGACCTGGCGGCGGAGGTGGGACGCGGGGGGTAGCCTGCCCTTGTTCTGGCGCTCCCCAGCGAAACGTCTCCTCGAAGCGCCTTGCCCGCAACCAGCGCCCCCAAGAGGGAGCCAGGAGGCGCAGACACCCGCTCTCCCTCGCCTCCCTTTTCAGGGGACGGACGTGTAAAGCTGCCAGGCAGCAGGGCCAATCTCTGGCCGCCCGCAACATCCTCTCCCCTCTTTCCCGCGCCTTCCGGAGCCCTCCCCATGAATGTCCTGTTCACCAAAAACTTCAGTGTCACCGCCGCCCAGCTTCACGCCCTGAAAGGCACGCGTTACGCGGTCTGGGCCAGCCACACCGATCCCGGCCACGGCATGCTGGCAGCGGCGGACCACACCTTTCTGGAGCCGCGCGGCCTGCTGGGCGACGACTACGCGGCGTGGCTGCTGGACGCCTGTGTGCGGCACGGCATTGGGCTGGTGGTTCCCGGCAAGGAGCGCGAGCGGCTGGCGGGCTGGCAGGGGCGCTTCGCGGAGGCGGGAGTCACCCTGATCACGCCCACCACGGAGGCCGTCCAGCGTCACCTGGAACGCAAGGACGAGTTTCTGCGGGGCTGGGACACGGACATCCTGCCGATTCCGCGTTGGGCCACCTTCGACAGCCTCGCCAGTTTCGATGAGGCGGCGGCGACGTTGCGACAGCCGGGCGTGCGCCTGTGCGTCAAGCCCGCGCGCGGCATCTACGCCAGCGGCTTCCGGGTGCTGATGGACACGCCGGACCTGAAATCCTTCCTGGGGGGCGAGCTGTACCAGATGAGCCACGCGGCGGCGCGGGAACTGTTCGCGGCAGGAGAGCTGCCCACCATGCTGCTGATGCACACGCTGGAGGGGGCCGAGCGCAGCGTGGACTGCGTGGCGTGGCAGGGCGAGTTGCTGCGCGCGGTGGTCAGGCGCAAGGGCGGGGAGGGCCAGCAGATCGAGGACCGCCCCGATCTGGTCGAGGCCGCCCGCCGGATCAGCGCCCACTACGGCCTCAGCGGCATCTTCAACTTCCAGACCAAGGACGGGCCGGATCGGGAGGGGCGCAACCGCACCCCCAACATGCTGGAAATCAACGCCCGCGCCTCCGGGGGCCTGCGCTACAGCCTGGCGGCGGGGGTCAATTTTCCGCTGCTGCTGCTGGACGCCGCCACGGGCGTGCTGGACCGCGCCGCCCTTCCCCCCGTTCAGACCGGCCTGCGCGTCGCCGAGGACAAGGTGGCCCGCATCGTTCGGGAACAGGAGGCGGCGGTTTGACCCTCGTCCCGGCCCTCACCGAACACACCGTCGACCTGCCCAGCGGAACCCTGGACCTGTGGCTGGAAACCCCACATCCGCCGCTGGACTCGCTGCTGGACTACGCGGTGCGGCAAAATCCCCGGCGAGGGTTTCTGTTTGTCAGCCGGGTGCTGGGCAAGCACCTTCCGGTGTCCCCGGCAGTCGCGGCGCGGACCTACACGGCACTGGCGGCGGCGCTGCCTCCCCTGACCGCTCCGCATTTCATCGGACTGGCGGAAACGGCCACCGCGCTGGGCGAGGGGGTCTGCCGCGCGTGGCGCGAGCAGCACCCGGAGCGGCCCGCCACCTTTCAGCACACCACGCGCTACCAGACCCGGCACCCGCTGCTGCTGCGCTTCGACGAGCCGCACTCGCACGCCCCGGCCCACCTGCTGTATGACCCCGGCCCGGCGGCCCGCGCCGCCACTGATCTGGTGCTGGTGGACGATGAACTGTCCACCGGCACCACGCTGGAAAATCTGGCCCGCGAGTGGCGCCGCCTGCACCCGCACCTGCGCCGCGTGATGCTGGTCAGCCTGACCGACTGGTGCCCGCGCCGCGCCGCGCTGGAGGCCGCGCTGGAGCTGCCCGTGACCTTCGTGAGCCTGACGCGCGGAGGCTACCGCTTCACGCCCGCGCCCGACTGGCAGCCGCCGACGTTGCCTGCCGTCACCGGAAACGGGGCCGACAAGTCGGAGCTGTTGCCTGCCCGGGGGCCACGCTACGGGCAGGCGGTGGACCTGAGCTGGCCTGACCTCCAGCTCTCCCCCGAAGACCGCGTGCTGGTGCTGGGCACGGGCGAGTATCAGTTCCCGGCGTTCGCGCTGGCCCGTCAGCTGGAGCCGATGGTGGCCGCCTGCGCCTTCTCGGCCACCACGCGCAGCCCGGTGCTGGAGGGGCGGGCGATGGCCCGCAAATTCAGCTTCACCGACAACGTGGGCGACGGCATCCCCAACTACCTGTACAACGTGGGCCCGGACCTCTACACCCGCATTCTGGTCACGTATGAGGGGCGTTGCCTGCCCGATCCAGCGTTGATGGCGCTGCTGGGCGACAAGGCGCAGGCGATCTGCCTCAGCCCTCTGGACCCACAGTGATCGTTGCCTTCACCGATCTGGACGACACGCTGTTCCAGACCCTCCGCAAGTTGCCGCCGGGGATGCAGGGCCTGACCCCCGCCACCCTGGGCCGCAATGGGCAGCCGCATTCTTTCTGCACGCCCGCGCAGGCGGCGCTGCTGGCCCACTTCGAGGCCAGCGGCATCACGGTCATCCCGGTCACAGGCCGCGACCCGGCGGCGATGGCGCGCGTCACCCTGCCTTTCACCTCCTGGCGCGTGCTGGACCACGGCCTGACGATTCTGAGACCAGATGGACAGGTCGATGCCGAGTGGCGTGACCGTGTGCTGGAGACCCTACATCCTTTGCAGGATGCCCTGGAAGAATGCACCGTCGCCGTCTCCGAGCGGGCCGCCGCTCTGGGCTGCCGCCTGAGCCGCCACACCGCCCACGACACTCCCTTCATGACGGTCCTCAAGCACCCGGACGCCGACGCTGGCCGCCTGGAACAGGTACAACTGGTGCTGGAGGCCCATCTGGCGACGCGAGGTTACGCCGATCTGCACGTCATCGCCAACGCCAACAATGTCAGCGTGCTGCCCCGGCACCTGGGCAAGGCTGAGGCGGTGCGCCACCTGCGCGAGCAGCATTTCCCGCAGGCTGCGCTGACCCTGGCCCTGGGCGACAGCCTAAGCGATCTGGCGTTCATGAACGCCTGCGACCTGGCACTCACGCCGCCGGGCGGTCAGCTCCTGCGAACGCTGACTGCGGCGAAGCTGCCCCAGCGCTAGCCGGGCGCACTCAGGCGAAGCGTTCCAGATCCGGGTGGTTCTTGAGCTGCTGCACCACGCGTTTGATGTCCTGGGTGCGGTCCTTGCGGACCACCAGCGTGACCTCGTTGGCGCGGACCACCACCACGTCGTCCAGCCCAATCGTGGCGATCAGGTCGTCGCCGTTGGTGGTGTACAGGATCGCGCCGCCGGTGTCCAGGCCCACATGGCGGCCGACCGCGACGTTCTCGCCCTCGCCCTTGAGCAGCCGCTCCAGCGCGTTCCAGTCGCCCAGGTCGTCCCAGCCGAATTCGGCGGGAATCACGCTGACGGCGTCCGACTTTTCCAGAATCGCGTAGTCGATGCTGATCTTGGGCAGCGTGGGGAAGGTCTCGCGCAGCGCGCGGTGGGTCAGACCCTGGGCGTCGGCGTCCATCGCGTCGCTGAGCTGCGCGTACAGCTCCGGCTGGTGCTGGCGGAAGGCGTCCAGAATGGCCGAGACCTTCCACACGAACATGCCGCTGTTCCAGGTGTAGCCGCCGTGGTCCAGAAAGCCCTGGGCGGTCTCGGAATCGGGCTTCTCGGTAAAGCGGGTGACGGTGTGGGCGGTGAATTCCTCCCCCTCGCCCATCGTCTCGCCACACTGGATGTAGCCGTAGCCGGTGGCCGGAAAGGTCGGGGTGATGCCGATGGTCACCAGTCGGGCGCTGCTCGCAGCCAGCGCGATGGCCTGCCGCACCACCCGCCCGAAAGTCTGCGGGTCCGTGACGCGGTGGTCGGCGGGAAACACGCCCATCACCGCTCCCGGCTGGGTGCGCGCGATCCGCAGCGCCGCGTACAGCACGGCGGGGGCGGTGTCGCGGGCGGCGGGTTCCACCAGCAGGTTTTCCAGCGGCATGTCGGGCAGCTGCTCCAGCACCTGCGAGCGGTAATCGTTGCCGGTCACCACCATCAGGTCCTCGGGTTCGCCGCACAGCGTCACCAGCCGGTCACTGGTGGCCTGCAGCAGGCTGCGCCCCGAGTCGTCCAGGGTCAGAAACTGCTTGGGGCGGTGGCGGCGCGACAGCGGCCAGAAGCGTTCGCCGCTGCCGCCCGCCAGAATCACCGGAATGAACGGCGTGGCCGCTCCGGGGGACGTCAGGTCTGGATTGGGCTGGGCGGTCTGCATGGCCGGACTCTACCGCGCCGCCCGCGCCGACGGGCACGTCACGGCTTCTGGGCGGGCAGGGCCAGCCACCCTCCACACCGCGCCCAACGCCGTTCCGGCCCGGCAGTGGGACAGGACCACCCCTCAAGACTTAAGGACAGCTCAGCCTCCGCATGAGCAATCCCAACGGACGGTCAGCGAGAAAACCAGCGCCCAGCCCCTAGACTGCCCCACATGAAGGCCATCATCCCCGCTGCCGGACTGGGCACCCGCCTGCGCCCCCTGACGTTTACCCGCCCCAAACCCGTGCTGCGGGTGGCCGGGCAGCCGATCATCTGGCACGCCATCCAGACCCTGATGGCGGCGGGCATTCACGACATCGGGATCGTCGTTTCCGACATCACGCGCGGGGAAATCCAGCATGCGGTGGGGGCCATAGATGGAGCGAACGTCACGCTGATCAACCAGCACGAGCAGCTGGGGCTGGGCCACGCCGTGCTGACTGCCCGCGAGTGGGTGGGCGACTCGGAGTTCTGCGTCTACCTGGGAGACAATCTCTTCGAGTTCGGCGCCAAACCCTTCGTGGAGCGGTTTATGCAGGAGAAACCGGCGGCCCTGATCGCCCTGGTGGAGGTCGAGGACCCCACCGCCTTCGGCGTGGCCGAACTGGACGGCGGGGACCGCATCACCCGGCTGGTGGAAAAGCCCAGGGTGCCGCCCAGCAATCTGGCGGTGGCC
Source organism: Deinococcus radiopugnans ATCC 19172 (assembly GCF_006335125.1). Classification (NCBI taxonomy): domain Bacteria; kingdom Thermotogati; phylum Deinococcota; class Deinococci; order Deinococcales; family Deinococcaceae; genus Deinococcus; species Deinococcus radiopugnans. The sequence continues at coordinate 183,381 of NZ_VDMO01000003.1, read as the reverse complement.
GGGCTGTACTGCTTCACGCCGCAGATCTTCGACGTGCTGGAACACATGTCGCCCTCGGCGCGCGGCGAGTACGAGATCACCGACGGCATTCAGGGCTTGATCGACGGCGGCCAGCCGGTGCTGGGCCAGCGGGTCCAGGGCTGGTGGAAGGACACCGGACGTCCAGACGATCTGCTGGACGCCAACCGCCTGCTGCTGGAAGGCCTTGAAACCGATATTCAGGGCACGGTCGAGAAGTCGCGCATCTCCGGCCGGGTGGTCATCCCCGCCTCGGCGCGGGTCACGGGCAGCCAGATCGTGGGGCCGGTGATGCTGGCCGAGAACGTGGTGATCGAGTACGCCTACATCGGTCCCTTTACCAGCATCGGGCACGGCAGCGTGATCCGCAACGCGGAAGTCGAACACAGCGTGGTGGACGCCGAGGCCGTGATCGAGAACACCTACCGCCGCCTGCAGGACTGCCTGATCGGCGTGCGGGCCCAGGTGCGCGGGGGCCGCGAGATGCCGCGTACCCTCAAGATGATCATCTCGGACGCCAGCATTATCGAACTGGTGTGAGCCGTCTCGAACGGCTGCCCGAAGATCTGGTGGCCCCTGTCGATGACGGGGCCTGTGACCATCTGCCGGGGCTGAGGCTGCCCGCTCTGGCTCTGCCCGCCACGACAGGTCCGTCTGTCGATCTCTCCAGCCTGCCCGGCCTGACCGTGCTGTACGCCTACCCGCGCACAGGGCAGCCGGACCAGCCCCTGCCCACGGACTGGGACGTGATTCCAGGCGCCCGAGGCTGCACGCCGCAATCCTGCGCCTTCCGCGATCATCATGCGGAATTGGCAGCGGCTGGGGCGCGCGTCTTTGGCCTCAGCACGCAGGACACGGCCTACCAGACCGAGGCGGCGGGGCGGCTGCACCTTCCTTTCCCGCTGCTCTCGGACGCCGAAGGGGGGTTGGCGCGTGCGCTGAATCTCCCGACCTTTCAGGTGGACGGGATGACGCTGCTGCGGCGCGTCACGCTGATCCTCCACGACGGCGTGATCCAGAAGGTCTTTTACCCCGTCTTTCCGCCGGACCAGAACGCCGCGCAGGTCCTGGCGTGGCTGGCGGAAAACAACTTCGCCGCCGCCATTTCGTAAGCCGCTTGGCCTAGCGCCTACCGTGCGTGGAACGCGGTTGGCTGCCCCTATGCGCCCTATCATTGGGCGATGAGCGATTCTCCCCTGATTCACCTGGGTTCTCTGATGCGGTCCTCCGAGGACGCGCACGCCGAGGGCCAGCTTGACCGGCTGAACTACGAGCAGGGCGGCCAGCCCCAGACCCTGACGTTTCCCGAACCCGCCCCCTACGAGATCAGCGTCAACCCGCTGAGCGGCAACGAGATGTACCTGCAAGGCAGCTTTGAACCCACCGTCATGATGGACTGCGCCCGCTGCCTGCGCGACGTGGAGGTGCCGCTGTCGCTGACGCTGGGTACCCTGATGCGCTACGAGCCCTCGGCCGACGCGCCGTATCTGGAGGAGGCCGAGACCGGCGAGGAGGTGCTGGTTTTCGGCGATCCCACCCTGGACCTCAGCGGCTACCTGGCCGAGATGACCCTGATGGCCGCGCCCCTGAGCGTGCTGCATGACCCGGAATGCAAGGGGCTATGCCAGGTCTGCGGCCACGACCTGAACGACGGTCCCTGCGAACACATGGCGGCGGTGCCGGTAGAGGAAATCGACGACGATCTGGGCGTGCCCCACGGCAGCGGCCACGCCAAGCAGAACCCCTTCGCGGGCCTGCGGGACCTGAACCTGCCGGAAGAATGAGCGGGGCCGACACGCCCGAACTCACCCACTTCCGGGACGGCCTGCCGCGCATGGTGGACGTCACGGACAAGGCCGCCACCACCCGCACCGCCACCGCCGAGGCCTGGGTGCGCCTGCCGCCCGAGGCCCGCGCAGCGCTGGAGGCCGGGACCAACCCCAAGGGCGATCCGCTGACGGTGGCGCGGCTGGCCGGGCTGGCGGGCAGCAAGCGCACGGCAGACCTGATCCTGCTGTGCCACCCAATTCCGGTGACCGGCGCGGACGTGCAGGTCACGCTGGAAGCCGCGGGCGTGCGCATCACCGCCACGGTGCGCACCACCGCCCCCACCGGGGTGGAGATGGAAGCCCTGACCGCCGCCAGCGTCGCCGCCCTGAACGTGTACGACATGCTCAAGGCCGCCAGCAAGGCGCTGGAGATCACGGGGGTGCGCCTGCTGAGCAAGACCGGGGGCAAGAGCGGCGACTACCGCGCCACCGGGTTGGAGTCTTCCGGCGCAGACGGCTGAACGGGCGATCCGTCTTTTGAGGGACGACTCTTCCCGGCGATTGCCCTAGACAGCCGCCGGGAACTTCTGGGAATCCTCTATCGTAGGGGAACAGTATGGGGATGGAACGACACCACCGGGAGAGGCAGCCAGAGCATGGCCTGCCCGACTGGCTGGATCTGCTCCATCGCGACGCCGAGGGTGAGCTGACGCCTGCCGAACTGGACGCGCTGCGTTCGTTGCCCGATCAGGCTGAGGTGCTGCGCTGGCGGCGGCGGCTGGCGGCCACCACCGCCCAACTCAGCGCCCTGCCGCCGCCCGGTCTGCCCGGCAGTTGCGCGCAGGCTGTGGCCGCCGAGGTGGCCTGGAGCGTGCGTCTGAATGCGGCCCGCCCAGAGCTGCCGCGCTCGCTGGCCGGGGCCGTGACTTCCGAGATTGCCGCTGCCATTCAGCTGCAATCGCACCCTGTTCCGTCCCTGCCCCACAGCCTCGCGGCGGGTGTGGTGGGCGACATCCGGACGGCGCGGCAACTGACCCCACCGCCCATTCCGTCCAGCGTGGCCGCCGCCGTCGCCTCCGACGTGGCCTGGGCCGGGCGCGTGGTCACGCCTGTGCCCGCGCTGCCGCGTTCGGTGGCGGGAGCGGTGGTGACCCGCATCACGCGGCCAGAAGCGGGAATCGCGCCGACACCGCCCCCGGCCCTCCCACCGGTTTCGCCTGCGGCGAGCGGCTTCCTATCCCCGCTCAAGCCCCGGCACAATCCGGCCCCGCTGGCGCTGGTGGTGGCGCTGATGGCCGGGCTGACCCTGCTGGCCGTGACCACCGTGTGGCCTAACCTGGCCGCCGGGGCGCTAGTGCTGCGGACGCTGCTGGCCCAGGTGTCGCCGCTGGCCGGGGTGGGGCTGGCGCTGCTGCTGCTGACCAGCGCCCTGGTCAGCTGGCGGCCCGGCCCGGCCATGCAGCGCTTCGGGGCCGGGGCCTTCGCCCTGAGCGCGGTGCTGACCCTGCCCGCACTGTACGGCGTGGCCGTTCACGGCGACGTGCGCTTCGGGCAGAACATCGTGGTCAGCGGGCCGGTGGACGGCAACGTGATCGCGGTGGGCGGGCATGTTCGCCTGGAAGCGGGCGCGCGGGTGCGGGGCGAGGTGGTCACGCTGCTGGGCGACGTGCGCCGCGAGCCTGGAGCGCAGGTCAGCGGGCGCGTGAATGCCCTGCTGGGCCACGCCCCCGGCGATCTGGACGCACTGGAAACGGCCCCGCCGCAGGGCATCGGGATTGCCACCGCCGCCGCCTTCAGGCCGCTGCTGGGGTGGCTGGGCAGCGCGGCGTGGCCGCAGATTTTCGTCACGCTGACCGGGGGCGCGCTGCTGCTGCTGTTCGTGGCGGGGCTGGCCCCCACGCTGGCCCGCCGCCAGCGCCACGCCCCCATGCGGACGCTGGCGCTGGGCGTGCTGGCGCTGACCGCGTTGGGTGGCCCGGCGCTGGCCCTGGCCCTGGCCGGGCTGCTGGGGCCGGCGCTGGTGGCCGCCGCGCTGGCCGTGGTGATCCTGGCCGTGGGCCTGAGCGTCAGCGCGTATGACCTGGGCCGCGCCCTGGCCCGCCGCCTGCGCCTGCCGGTGCCCGACGCGGTGGGGGCGCTGATGGGCCTCAGCGCCGTGGCCGCCAGCCTCAGCGAGCCGCCGCTGGCCTTTGGGCTGGCGCTGATCGGCGGGGCGTGGGGTGCGGGAACGCTGCTTTTGGCGCGGGGCGGGGTGCGGACGGCATAAGAGGGAACGCAGAAGTTCAAGACCTTCTGCTCCAGCCCTCCCACCCACAGGAAGAAGGCCAGAGAACCAAGTCTCCAGCCTTCTTCTTTCCATCCTCAATTAGTTCAGGATGCGTTTGAGGTGCAGGTAAATCTCGTACCAGTCGCCCTTGTCGCGCGGGCGCTTGCCACGCAGTTCGATGCGCGACAGCGTCTGCACCCAGTCGGGCGTGATCTGCGGTCCCAGCGTGGGATCGGCCACCAGATCGGCCAGTCCCTTGGGCATGGCCCCCTCGGTGGACGCGCCGTAGAACTCGACGCCCTCCAGCAGATCATGAACCGTGATGGCGTAGGACCCGGCCAGGGTCTGCAGGGTTTCCAGACTGGGATTGGTGCGGCCCCGCTCCAGATCGCTGAGGTACGGGACGCTGATCCCGGCGGTCTCGGCGACGTCCTTGAGCCGCAGCCCGCGTTCACTACGGAGTTCGCGGAGTCTTTCGTGTAATTTCATGTGTCACCTCCTTGGCTGCGGCTTGGCCTCACTGCCTCTGTCCTTTTGTGCGTGCTGAGCGCAGGAAAACAGGTGCGGCGTGCCGCCTGGGACTGCGCTTTGCCGGTGGACTCGGCCCCCGTCGGGGCGTTTGCCTGTGGGCAGAATCGGGCAGCCTTGGTTGGAGTGTAACACCCCGCATCAATACGGTCAATACAGAATACGGGGGAGAAAGTTCTTGCACAGCCGCCCGGCGCTCTGCTATAGTCGTAATCAGCAGGAGCTTTTCTCCAAAGTCGATTTTCCCCTCCATTCCCCTCGCGGCCCCCTCGGGCTGGAAGGAGTCCACAGGTATGCGCGCACTGGACACGATTGCCGAGAGTATCCGCGTGGGGTACGTTCATCCCACCACCGTCCTGAACACCCTGATCGAGGTCGAGAACGACGGCGGCCTGCTGGCCGTGCGCCGTGTGGAGCGTCAGTTGTGCCTGGGCACCCACGCCCTGCGCGAGCGCGGTCACCCCAACGTCGCCTTGGCCCAGAGCTGGCTGGGGGCCACCCGTGCCTATCTGGTCACGCAGGCACAGCGCAAACAGGCGGTCTGAAAGGAAGGGAGGAACGAGGCCCAGACATGAGGTTCCGGGCCGTTCCCTTTATTTCTAGCCCTCTGCCAGCCCGTAAATCTCGCCGTACTTCTTGTGCAGGTACGCCACATACGGATCGGCACTCAGCGGGCGTCCGGTGGCCTGTTCGGTGATCTGCGTGGGCGTCAGGCTGCGTCCGAACTGGTGAACGTTCTCGGTCAGCCACGCCAGCAGCGGCGCGTATTCGGCGTTCTGGATGCCCTGTGCAATGTTCGCGTCGGCCTGCGCCGCCTCCAGCAGTTGCACGCTCAGCAGGTTGCCCAGCGCGTAGGTGGGAAAGTACCCAATCAGCCCGGCAGACCAATGCACGTCCTGCAACACCCCCTGCGCGTCGTCGGGCGGCGTCAGGCCAAGATAGTCCCCCATCTTGGCATTCCACGCTTCGGGCAGCTCCGAAACTTTCAGGTTCCCCTCCAGCAGCGCCAGTTCCAATTCAAAGCGCAGCATGATGTGGAAGTTGTACGTCACCTCGTCGGCCTCCACCCGGATCAGGCTGGGATTGACGCGGTTGACGGCGCGGTACAGGGCAGGCGCGTCCAGTCCGGCGGTGACATCGGGGGCCACCTGCGCCAGTTGCGGGAAGTAGCGTTCCCAGAACGGGAGGCTGCGGCCCAGCAGGTTCTCGAACAGGCGGGACTGGCTTTCGTGGACACCCAGGCTCGCGCCGCCCGACACCGGGGTGCGCTCCCAGCGTTCGGCGACGCCGCGCTCGTACATGGCGTGGCCGGTCTCGTGCCACGTTCCGAACAGGCAGGCGGGCCAGTACGGCTCTACCCGCGTGGTGATCCGCAGGTCCGAGCGGCTGAAATTGGTCATGAACGGGTGCGCGCTCTCGTCCTGGCGGGCAAAGGAACTATCCAGCCCGAACGCCTCGCCCGCGATCTTCCACGCGAAGGCTTTCTGCGCCTCGGCGGGAAAGGGCCGCGTCAGCACGCCGTAATCCGCCGCGTCCTCTGCCGCCGCGATGCGCTTCAGGAGGGGCAGCGTGCGGTCCCGCAGGTCCGCGAAGATGGTTCTGACTGCCTCCGCCCGCATCCCCGGCTCGTAGTTGTCCAGCAGGGCGTCGTAGGGGTGTTCATCGTAGCCGCGCAGGTCGGCCTCGCGGCGGGCCAGGTCCATCATCCGGGTCAGGTGCGGGGCGAACGTGGCAAAGTCGCTGCCCCTGCGCGCGGCGAGCCAGGCGTGATGGGCCTCGTTCTGGGCGCGGGTCTGCTCTTCCACGAATTCGGTGGGCAGCCGGGTGGCCTTCTTGAAATCGCGCCGGGTCACGCGCACGATGGCCCGGTCGGTATCGTCCTGGGGCGCGGCGGCCTCCAGCAGCTCGCCGGTCTTGTCGTCGGTGAACATCGCGTGGGTCAGGCCTGCCAGGGTGGACAGTTGCAGGCCGCGCACGCGGGCGGCCTCGTCGGGCATGCTGGTTTCCTGCTCCCAGGACATCAGCGCTTCCGCCGCGTTCAGGTCTGAGACCTGCCCCAGTCGGCGGCGCAGTTCGGTCATGGATGGCTCGGTCATGGTGTCGGGGACGGAGGCAGGAGCGGACGGGGTGGTGGTCATGCCTGCAGGGTAGCGTCAGGCAGCGGGCGGCAGGCAATTTTTTCCCACTATGCGCCGTCCCAGCGCTTCACGTCCAGCACCCCGGCCTCCTGACCGATCACGATCACCGCGTCGCCGGGACGCAGAACGTCGTCGCTGTGGGCGGCCAGCTGCGTGACCTGCCCGGAAATGGTCACCGCCACCCGCCCCGGACGCCCCGGCGCGGGCGAGACCAGCACCTCGCCGGTGCGCCCTGCCAGCCGGCCCGCGCCGCCGCTGACCTCGCCGCGCGTGCGCGCCAGCCGGAACAGGTAGGCCGTGAAGCCGCCCACCGCCAGCCCGCAGACCAACGCCATCCCGAACTGCACGCGGCCCGCCACGTCGGCCACGCCGCCCAGCACCCCGGCCAGCCCGAAAAACGTGACGAAGCTGACCAGCGCCCGCAGCGTGAACCACGAGGCGACGTCGCCCGCACCCGCGTGGTCCGCGCCGGGGTGTTCTGCCGACAGGTCAGGCCCGCCCACGTCATGATCGGCCCCGCCCAGCAGTGACAGTCCGAACAGCACGCCGCCCACGATTAAACAGATCAAGTAGATGCCCACAACAGTTGCCCCCTCTGCCGCCGTGTACGCGGCGCGAGGGGGAAAAGTTGCCCGGGAGGCGCCTGGAACGGGCGGCCTTCAGACGGCAGGGTTCAGTTCTTGGCTGCCTGACTGGCCCAGCGCAGACGCCCCACCAGTTTCAGGGTCTGGCGGTGTTCCTCGGCCATCAGGGCGCGGGTCAGGCTCTCCGGGCAGACCTGCAGCGCCACCGGCTCCGGCTGGGCCAGCGGCAACGCAGGCCGGAAATCCTGGAGTTCGGGGCTGCCCAGCAGGGTCCTCTTCTGGAGGTTCCAGCGCCGGTCTGAATCGAAAGAACTGATCATGACGCACAGCCTAGACAATCGACTCGCACAGCGCTCTGACGCGCTCGGGTGGGGGTGCTGGCCACCCTTCAGGTTAAGAAGCAGGCGGATCAGGGCCGGGCGCAGGTGTCTGAACGGTCAACGCGCCCCCCTGGGCACGGGCGCTATGCTCCGGTGGACTGTTCCAGACCGCCCATTTCCACCCCCCCACCCTGACCCCCGGAGGTTTCCCCATGGCCACCCCACTGACCGAACTGCCCGCCTGGACGGCCCTGACCGAGCATCACCGGATGATGCGCGACACCCTGCTGGTGGACCTGTTCGCCAGCGACGCCCGGCGCGGCGAGCGCCTGAACGCCGAGGGCGCGGGCCTTTACCTGGACTACAGCAAGAACCGTGTGACGGACGAGACGCTGACGCTGCTGCTGAATCTGGCGCGCGAGACGGGCGTGGAGACCAAACGCGACGCCATGTTCGCTGGGGAGCACATCAACGTCACCGAGAACCGCGCTGTCCTGCACACCGCCCTGCGCCAGCCCCGCGGCGCGACGGTGACGGTGGATGGCCAGAACGTCGTGCCGGACGTGCATGAGGTGCTGGACCGCATGGCGACGTTTGCCGAGGCTGTGCGCGGCGGGCAGTGGGCCGGGTTTACGGGCAAACCGATTAAAAACATCGTCAACATCGGCATCGGCGGCAGCGACCTGGGGCCGGTGATGGCCTACGAGGCGCTGAAGCACTACGCCCAGCGGGACCTGACCGTGCGCTTCGTGTCCAACGTGGACGGCACCGATCTGGTGGAAAAAACCCGCGATCTGGACCCGGCCCAGACGCTGTTCATCGTGAGTTCCAAGACCTTCACCACACAGGAGACGATGGCGAACGCGGCCTCGGCCCGCGCGTGGTTGCTGTCGGCATTGGGGGACGAGGCCGCCGTGGCCCGCCATTTCGTCGCCGTGTCCACCAACGCCGAGGCGGTGCAGCGGTTCGGCATCGACACCGCCAACATGTTCGGCTTCTGGGACTGGGTGGGCGGGCGCTACAGCATGGACAGCGCCATCGGCCTGAGCGTGATGCTCGCCATCGGCCCGGACGGCTTCCGCGAACTGCTGGCTGGCTTCCACGACATGGACGAGCACTTCCGCACGGCGCCGCTGGAGGGCAACCTCCCGGTGCTGCTGGGGATGTTGGGGGTCTGGTACAACAACTTCTTCGACGCGCAGAGCCATGCCGTGCTGCCGTATGACCAGTACCTGCAATACTTCCCCGCCTACCTGCAACAGCTGGACATGGAAAGCAACGGCAAGCACATCACGCTGGACGGACAGGCGGTGGACTACCAGACCGGACCGATAATCTGGGGCCAGCCCGGAACCAACGGCCAGCACGCCTTCTACCAGCTGATCCACCAGGGGACCAAGCTGATTCCCTGCGACTTTATCGGCTTCTGCCAGACCCTCAACCCACTGCCCACGCCGGACGGCCCGCCCCACCACGACCTGCTGATGGCCAACGTGTTCGCACAGACCGAGGCGCTGGCTTTCGGCAAGTCGCTGGACGCCGTGCTGGCCGAGGGCGTGGACCCGGCCCTGGCCCCGCACCGCGTGTTCGACGGCAACCGGCCCACCAACACCATCCTGGCCGACCGACTGACGCCGCGCACGCTGGGCGCCCTGATCGCGCTGTACGAGCACAAGGTCTTCGTGCAGGGGGCCGTGTGGAACATCAATTCCTTTGACCAGTGGGGCGTGGAGCTGGGCAAGGTGCTGGCCGGGAAGATCGTGCCAGAGCTGAAAGCGGGCGCGGAGCCAGAGTTGGAACATGACTCTTCCACGAACGCCTTGATCCGGCGCTACCGGGAACGTCGGTAAACCTTCAGAGAGGGCACCGCACTTCAGACGGCCCCACGTCTGATCCTTCCCTGCACCTGCTGACCGAGGACGCCATGAAAATCAGAGGAAGCTACAGAAGCCCGTCCTGTGCGGTTCAAGGCCATAGACGCTCCTCGGCACGAGTACCTTGGGACGCCCTGACGCCGCCCCGCATGTCCATGCCGCTGTGCCCGACTGAAAGCGACGTGGTGTCGGCGTGGTGGCAAGAGAGGTGGCGTGAGCGCCGAACCTGACCTTGATCCCTGCCGTCTTTTGGAGGCGCTGCGGCTCAACTATGGGTTGAGTCTGGAAATCGCCACCTTTGTGCCAGACGGCACGGCCCCCGCTTACCGCGCCGAGGGGCAGGATGGGCGCTTCTTTGTCAAACTGCTGCCCCACACGCCGTATGGCCGGGCCGCCAGCACCCGACTCCGCGCCGAGATGCCGCTGCTGCGGGCGCTGCGTGAAGAACAGATTCTGCCCCAGGTTCCCCAGCCGCTGCGGGCGCTGGACGGAGCACAGCTGACCACCGTGGGGGACGCTGGCGTGGCCGTGTACGGCTGGATCGACGCCGTGAATCTCTCGTCTGCGTGGAGGGCGGCGCTGCCTGAACTTGCGCCACTGCTGGGCCGACTGCACGGGGGATCGCCGCAGCTGATGGGCCGTCTGGGCACGCTGCCCATGCCGCCGGAGGACTTCGGATTGCCCTTCACAGCGGAGTTGAGGGACGACCTGACGGCCCTGCAGGGGCTCACCCCGGATGCACGGCCCGCCTTACACGAGCTGCGAGCGTTGCTGACCCCTTATGACGCGCAGCTCCAGCACCTTCTGGCTCTTGCACTGAAGAGTCAGGAGGTCATTCGCTCTCGCCCGCAGGACCTCGTGGTCTGCCACACCGACGCGCACGGCGGCAACGTGATGCGGGACGCAGCAGGCGAGTTGTGGCTGGTGGACTGGGAAAGCGCGCGGCTGGCTCCTCCCGAACATGACCTGTGGATGCTTCACTCCCGGCTGCCCGAGGTCCTGCCCGCATACGAGGCGGCGCTGGGCTGCAGAATCCGGCTGGACGCGGAGGTGCTGGCCTTCTATTTCTACCGCCGTGTGCTGGAGGACCTGGCCGTCGACATGGCCGCGATGCGGCGCGGCAACACCCGGCCAGAGGATGACGCCGAGACCCTGCGGATCATCCGTGATTTCGTTCTGCCAGCCGCGTCGCGCGCCGAGGAGGAGTATCAGGCATTGATGGCCCGCCTCTGACGGAAGCAGCTCAATCGAACAATCCTGGCTGGCCCATCTGCTCTCCCACGCCGCACAGGCCCGCCGCCGTGATGCCGGCTAGCCGCACCCCCCGCCCGGACAGCAGTTCCAGCGTCAGCGGGTGCGCCGCGGCGCGGGCCAGTTCGGGGGCGAGGTGGACCGGGGCACTCAGCGTGACGCGGCGGGTGACGATGGCGCGGTCACTGAACTTGAGCTTTAACACCACGGTGCGCCCGGCCAGCCCGGCCCGCGCCAGCCGCCGCTCCACCGCCTCTGCCAGCACCGGCAGGCGCGTCCGCACCGCGTCCACGCTCCGCAGATCGTCGCCGTAGGTTTCCTCCGCGCCGATGCTCTTGTGCGGGCGGTCCGGGTCCACCGGGCGGTCATCGAGGCCGTGGGCGATGCGCCAGAAATGCTGGCCCTTCTTGCCGAACTGCGCCGAGAGCTGTTCGGGCGAGGCGGCGCGCAGGTCCGCCCCGGTGTGGATGCCCCGCGCGGCCAGTTTGGCGGCGGTGGCCGGGCCGATGCCGTGAAAGTCCCCCACCGGCAGCCCGGCCAGCAGACCGTCCACGTCGTGGGGCAGCAGCACGGTCAGGCCGTCGGGCTTGTTCATGCCGCTGGCGAGCTTGGCGAGGAACTTATTGACGCTGACCCCGGCGGTGGCCGTCAATCCCGTCTCGGCCCGGATATCGGCGCGAATAGCCGCCGCGATGCGGGTGGCGCTGGGGCCGCCGCGCATCGCTGCGGTCACGTCCAGATACGCCTCGTCCAGCGAGAGCGGCTCCACCAGCGCCGCGTAGCGGGCGAACACCGCGCGAATCTGGGTGCTGACCTCGCGGTACGCCTCGAAGCGGGGCGGCACCACCAGCAGGTCCGGGCAGCGTTCCAGCGCCCGGTACAGGGGCATGGCGCTGCGGACGCCGTAGGGCCGCGCCTCGTAGCTGGCGGTCAGGACCACGCTGCGCCGCCCGCCCCACGCCACCGCCAGCGGCCGCCCGCGCAGCCGCGCGTCGTCGCGCCGCTCCACCGACGCGTAGAAGGCGTCCATGTCCACATGAATGATCTTGCGCGGGGGGGACATGCGGGCAGTTTAGGGCGAGGTCGAAATGGAGTGTGGGTTAGCGAGGACCGAAAATTCGGTCAGCCCTTGACCCACTCCTGCAAACTCGTCACCGGCAATTCAGAACCCTTTGCCCCGGCGATGGCCTTCGCCGTCCATTCGGCGGCTTCCCGCGTACTCACGATGGGCACGCCCCGTTCCAGCGCCGTTCTCAGCAGGCGACTTTCGGTCACGTCGATCAGCAGATCAGGCAGTTTATCGCCGTCCTGTTCGCGAATGACGCTCAAACCTGCGCCTTCCAGCGTGGCGGCCACGTCGTCCAGCCCCTCGCCCAGCAGCAGGGCGGTGCCGCTCAGAGGCAGGTAGTTCTTGGCTCCGAGCTGCGCCCGGTAGAACGCCAGATACGGGTCACTGTCGATGCCCATGCTCTCGCCGGTGCTTTTCATCTCCGGCCCCAGCACCGGCAGCACGCCCGCGAATTTCAGGAAGGGCAGGTGAACTTCCTTCACGGAATACATGGCGGGCGTGGGCGTCTCGCTCAGGCCGATGTCGTCCAGCGTGTGGCCCACGGCGATGCGGGCGGCACTCTTGGCAAGCGGGTGGTTCACGGCCTTGCTCACAAACGGGACGGTGCGGCTGGCGCGTGGGTTGGCCTCCAGGATGTACGCCACGTCGTCCTTGACCGCCCACTGCACGTTCATCAACCCCTTGACGCCCAGTTCCAGCGCCAGCCGCTCGGTGTCGGCCTTGACGCGGGCCAGCAGTTCGGCGCTCAGGCTGACCGGGGGCAGCACGCAGGCGCTGTCACCGCTGTGAATGCCGGCGGCCTCCACATGCTCCATGATCCCGGCCACCACGGCGCGGGTGCCGTCGCACAGCGTGTCCACGTCCAGCTCCAGCGCCCCTTCCAGAAACTGATCCAGCAGGATGCTGGGCTGCCCTTCCACGGCGGCGTACACCTCGTCCAGATAGGTGGTCAGCTCGGTCATGCTGCGAACCGTCCGCATGGCGCGGCCCCCCAGCACGTAGGAGGGGCGGGCCATCAGGGGGAAGCCCAGTTGCTCGGCCAGGGCCTGAGCCTCGTTCGGCGTCGCGGCCACCAGCCCGCGCGGCTGCGGCAGGCCCAGACGTTCGCACAGCGCGTTGAAGGAGGCGCGGTCTTCGGCCTCGTCGATGGCGTCGGGACTGGTGCCGATGATGGGTGCGCCCGCCGCCTCCAGCCGCCGCGCCAGCTTGAGCGGCGTCTGCCCGCCCAGTTGTACGATCACGCCCACGGGCTGCTCGTGATCGACGATGTTCATCACGTCTTCAAAGGTCAGCGGCTCGAAGTACAGCCGGTCTGCCGTGTCGTAGTCGGTGCTGACCGTCTCCGGGTTGGAGTTGATCATGATCGTCTCGTACCCGGCCTCCTGCAAGGCCCAGACCGCGTGGACAGTGGCGTAGTCGAACTCCACCCCCTGCCCGATGCGGTTGGGGCCGCTGCCCAGGATGACCACCTTGGGCTTGTCGGTGGGCGTGACCTCGTCCTCCCACTCGTAGGTGCTGTAGTGGTACGGCGTGTGCGCCTCGAACTCGGCGGCGCAGGTGTCCACCGTCTTGTAGACCGGGGTGGCCTTCGCCTCTTTCCGCAGGGCGCGGACGTCCAATTCGCTCAGGCCCACGATCTCGCCGATGCGGGCGTCACTGAAGCCCAGCCGCTTGACCTCGCGCCAGTACTCGTACTTCCACTCCCGAATCGGTCCCAGCTCCAGAATCTCGCTCTCGGCAGCCACGATCTCGCGCAACTGGCCCAGGAACCACGGGTCAATCTTGGTGGCGTCGAACAACTGTTCCACCGTCTCGCCGCGCCGCAGCAGCTCGATCACCGCTTCCAGGCGGCGCGGGTTGGGGTACAGCAGGGCGCGCAACTCGTCGGGCGACATGGCGGCAAACGCGCCCCGCACGTCGCCCTCCACGCTTCGCAGGGCTTTTTGCAGCGACTCCTTGAAGGTGCGGCCAATCGCCATGACCTCGCCCACCGAGCGCATCTGCGTGCCCAGATGATCGGAGGTGCCGGGGAATTTCTCGAAGGCAAAGCGCGGAATCTTGGTGACCACGTAGTCGATGCTGGGTTCAAAGGCGGCAGGGGTGACGCGGGTGATGTCGTTGGGCAGTTCGTCCAGGGTGTAGCCCACCGCCAGCAGCGCGGCGATCTTGGCAATCGGGAAGCCGGTGGCCTTGCTCGCCAGCGCCGAGGAGCGGCTCACGCGCGGGTTCATCTCGATCACGATCACGCGCCCGTCCACCGGATTGACCGAGAACTGGATGTTGCTGCCGCCCGTCGCCACGCCGATCTCGCGGATGATGGCGAGGGACATGTCGCGCAGGCGCTGGTATTCCACGTCGCTGAGGGTCTGCGCCGGGGCCACGGTGATGCTGTCTCCCGTATGCACGCCCATCGGGTCAAAGTTCTCGATGCTGGTGATAATGATCACCGTGTCGGCGGTGTCGCGCATCACCTCCAGCTCGTATTCCTTCCAGCCCAGAATGCTCTCTTCCAGCAGCACCGATGTCACCGGGCTGTCGCGCAGGCCGCCCGCCGTGATGCTCAGGAATTCCTCGTAGGTGTGCGCGATGCCGCCCCCGGTGCCGCCCAGGGTGAACGAGGGCCGGATGACCACCGGCAACCCCAGTTCCTTCTGGTACTCGGTGGCCTCTTCCATGCTGTGAACCATCTTGCCGCGCGCCGTTTCCACGCCGATCTTCTTCATGGCGGCCTGGAACAGTTCGCGGTCCTCGCCCTTGTTGATGGCCTCCACCCCTGCGCCGATCAGCTCCACGCCGTACTGGGCCAGGGTGCCGCGCTCGTGCAGCTCCATTGCCAGGTTCAGCGCGGTCTGGCCGCCCAGGGTGGGCAGCAGGGCGTCGGGCCTTTCCTTGGCGATCACCTTTTCCACGAATTCAGGGGTCAGCGGCTCCAGGTACGTCGCGTCGGCCAGATCGGGATCGGTCATGATCGTGGCCGGGTTGCTGTTGACCAGCACCACGCGGTAGCCCTCGTTTTTCAGGGCTTTGAGCGCCTGCGTGCCCGAATAGTCGAACTCGGCCGCCTGCCCAATCTGGATGGGGCCGCTGCCGAGAATCAGGATCGTTTCAATATCAGTACGCTTGGGCATTCCAGGGATGGAGTATGTCACGCCTGCGGGTGAGGAATGGGGAACAGGGTTATGCAGGCCGGGTGGGGGACCGCCAGCATCGAAGGAATCTGCCCCCTGACAAGGGCCGCCCCGCGCCCAGCGACATCAGGAATCGCTCGGCGGGACGCCCCACCCGGCACGGAAAAGCGGGAGGACCGAACTGGTCTCCCCCGCTCAGTGCCATCCAAGCCTCAGTACCCCATCACCGATTTGATCGCCTTCGCCACCCGCACCGCGTTGGGCCGGTACACGTCCTCGACGGCGGTGAACGGCGGGTACGGCGCGTCGAAGCCCGTCACGCGGACAATTGGGGCGCGCAGGAATTCGATGGCCTCTTCCGCAATCACGGCGCTGATCTCGCTGTGAAAGCCGCCGGTGCGCGGCGCTTCGGTGACCACCACGGCGCGGCCCGTCTTCTGCACGCTCGCCAGAATCGTGTCGGTGTCCAGCGGCACCAGGGTCCGCAGATCGATGACCTCCACACCGATGCCGGCACTCTGCGCGGCGGCGGCGGCTTTCTGCGCCACCTCCACCATGCCGCCGTAGCAGATCACGGTCACGTCGTCGCCCTCGGTGACCACCCTGGCCTGGCCCAGCGGAATGCGGTAATCGCCCACCGGCACGTCTTCCTTGACACTGCGGTACAGCTTGATGGCCTCGAAGAAGAACACCGGATCAGGATCGTTGATGGCCGAGAGCAGCAGGCCCTTGGCGTCGGCGGGGGTGCTGGGAATCACCACCTTGATACCGGGGGTGTGCGCCAGGATGGCCTCGGGGCTGTCGGCGTGCTGCTCAGGGGTATGCACGCCTCCGCCGTAGGGCGCGCGGACCACCATCGGCAGGTGGTAGCGGCTGCGGGTGCGGTGGCGGTAGCGACCCAGGTGGGATAGAACCTGATCGAGGGCCGGGTACAGAAAGCCCGCGAACTGGATTTCGGCCACCGGCTTCAGCCCCGCCAGCCCCATGCCGATGCCCATGCCCACAATCGCAGCCTCGGCCAGCGGCGTATCGAACACGCGGTCCACGCCGTACTTGGCCTGAAGGCCGTCGGTGGCACGGAACACGCCGCCCATCACACCCACGTCCTCGCCGAAGATATGCACGGCGTCGTCGGCGGCCAGGGCAAGGTCCAGCGCGTCGTTGATGGCGGCCACCATCGTCATGGTTTTGGTTTCGGTTTTAGATGCAGTGGCGGTCATGCCTTTTCCTCACTCAGAATCTGCTCGCGCTGCCGCCGCAGTTGCGGCGTCGGTTCGGCGAACACATGGTCCAGAATCTCGGCGGGTTCGGGGTCCGGGTAGGCGTCGGCCTCCTGCAGGGCGGCCTCGAACTCGTCGGCCACCTCTTTCAGCAGCGCGGCCTCCGACTCCTCGGTCATGATCCCCTCGCTCAGCAGGTGGGTTCGCAGCCTCAGCACCGGGTCCTTGGCGTCCCAGCCCTCGTTGTCGGCGTCGGTGCGGTAGCGGCTGGGATCGTCGGCCACCGTATGCGGCTTGACGCGGTAGGTCACCGTTTCGATCAGGGTTGGCCCCTCTCCTCTACGCGCCCGTTCCACCGCCTCGCGGGTGACGTGGTACGTCGCCAGCACGTCGTTGCCGTCCACCCGCACGCCGGGAATGCCGTAGCCCTCGGCGCGCCTGGACAGGTTGGTGGCCTTGGTCTGCGTGCGCGTCGGCACGCTGATGGCCCAGCCGTTGTTCTGGAGGATGAACACGCACGGCGCCTCCAGCGCCCCGGCGAAGTTCAGCGCCTCGTGGAAGTCGCCCTCGCTGCTGCCGCCGTCGCCGATGTAGGCCATCGCCACGTTCTTCGTGCCCTTGCGCTTCTCGGCCAGCGCCGCGCCCACCGCGTGCGGGTACTGGGTGGCAATCGGGATGTAGAAGGGCAGCACCTTGAGGTTTTCCGGCATGGCCCAGCCGTGCGGCGAGGTGCGCCAGTACGCCAGCGTCCGCGCAATCGGCAGGCCCAGCGTCAGGGCGGCCCCGGTATCGCGGTAGGTGGGAAACAGCCAGTCGTCGGCACTCAGGGCGGCGGCGGTGCCCACCTGACTGGCCTCCATCCCTCCAAAGGGCGGGAACACGCCCAGGCGCCCCTGGCGGTACAGCACCCAGCCGCGCTCGTCGAAGTGCCGCGCCCGGCGCATCTGGTGGTACAGGCGCAGGCGGGTCTCGGGGTCCGGGAGTTCGCCCGCGCCGGTCACGGTGCCGTCCGGCGTGATCAGCTGGAACATGTCTCCGGCCTGCTCATAGGCGGCGGCGGCAGCGTCAAAAGCAGCGTCGGTGGGGGTGGCCTCGGTCTGGGGCTTGGCTTTGGACGGTTTGGCTCTGGTCTGTTTGGGTTGGGCTGTGGAACGGGTCATGCAACCTCCGGTGGGGCGCGCGAACGAAGGGGACAGGCCGCCCCGACACTCAGGGCGGCGCACACGGCAGCCGTCAGGGCGCGCGGCGCTGGTTGAGCAGGCGGCTGAGCGGGTGGGCAGTGGGCTGGGCAGACAGGGGCATGGGCAGCAGACTCCAGGGGGAACAATCGGTGTGCGCCCAGCCTAGCAGATGGTCCCAGCGGTGCCATGTTTCAAGGCCCCGCAAGACAAAAAAGGAGACCCCGCAGGGCCTCCTCTCCTTATCTCAATTGCTCCGGTCCGCTCAGTCGCGTTCCAGCTTGATCTCCACGCCGTTGCCCTTGCGCTTGACCTGCAACTCGGCCTCATCGTTGCCCCGGCGGTACTCGCTCTCGATCTCATTGTTCTTGATCTTCAGCTTGGTCTGCACGTAGCCCTCGGCCTTCAGGCGGGCGGCGTAGCTGTCGTGCAGGGCGCGCAGATCAGAGGGAACGCTCACCACGACCTGCCACTTGCGGGCGTTGCCCCAGGGATTGACCGGCTGCGCGGGCAGGGCGGGCACTGCCGCGCGGCGGGCCACCACCTGATAGAACGCCGTGGCGCTGTCCCAGGTGTTCTGCGGGACGGGCGTCACCACGATGCTCAGCGCCTGCGCCAGCCCCTGCTGACCCTTGACATTCACGTCCGCGAAGCTGTTCTGGCCGCTCTTGAAGGTGGCGATCTGGTCCAGGTTCAGCGGCGTCTTGCTCGCCAGCGCCAGCACCTTGTTCAGGCCGTAGGGCGCGGCGATGTCGAAGGTAAAGGGATCGCCCGCCGCCGGAAACACCTTGACGCTGTTGGCTTTCAGGAAATTGGCGCCGCCCTGGTACTTGTTGGGCAGGATCAGGTCCACCTGACCGCCCGGGTCCACGTTGAACAGGTACACGTAGGCGTCCTGGGACACGCTGGCGTACAGTCGAATCCGCTCGCCGGGCGCGTAGGACGGCGTGCGCGTGCCGCTGCTGTCACGGTCCGTCCAGACCTTGACGTCCACGGTGGTGGGCACCGGATTCACGATGATGCTCTGGGCGCTGATCTTGGGCGCGGCGTGGGCGGGACCGCCCAGGCCAACCACCAGCGCAACGCTGAGGCCGAGGGCGAGCTTGGGGAGCGAGGGGAAAGGGTTCATGCCCCGAGTGTGGAACGGAGGGATGATCCGAGGCTGACCTGCGCGGTCATGCGGCGCACACCATCGCGGGCGGGATCAAAAGAACAGGGCCAGCCAAGACGCGTGTCCTGGCTGGCCCCGAGTCGGAAGGTGTGCTTAGTTGCCCTTGGCGGCGTTCTGGGCGTCGTCCTTCAGGTCTTTGGCTTTCGCCTGCGCGTCCTGCTTCACGTCGGCGGCGGTGTCTTTCGCGCCGTCCAGCGCCTTCTCACCGGCACGCTGCAACTCGCCGCCCGCGCGTTTGGCGGCGTCCACCGGGCTTTTGCCGTCCATCACGTCCGAGGCTGCGTCTTTCACGGCGTCTGCCGCGCGGCTCAGGTTGCCCTTGATGCCGGGGTCTACCCGGCCCAGCAGACCGTCGATCTGATCACGGATGCCCGAATTGCTGCGGTAAAGAGCGTAGGCTCCGCCCACCAGCAGCACCAGCCCCCAGGGGAAGCCGCCGGAATTGCGCTCCTTGCGGAGCTTCTGGAGGTCCTGGCGAATCTCCTTGAGTTCGCTCTGTTGCTCGGCCAGCAGCGCCGTCATCTTCTTCTGGCCCCTGACAAACGCCTTGCTGGCTTCAATCGCCGCCTTGCCCTCCAGGCGGTGGGCGGAGTCCTGCACGCTGTCCTTCACGTCTTCGATCATATTCTGAATGGTTCCCATGATGGTCCTCCTGTCAAAACCGGGAGTGGAGTGGTCCGTCTTCACGGATTCGCCCTGTAGTGTCGTGAATGCGGCGGCCCGGATGTTGAGGAGCGGCTTGTCGGTCCACTGACGTCCACTTGAGCAAAGCTCCATGAAGGGCCTCCAAAAGTGGGCGGGGACGTGAGGCGCGAGCCAGCCCCGTGCCCACTGTCCAGCCCGGACGCCGGGACAGCTTGAGCCTCGGCGGGCGGAGCCGTTAAAATGTCGGCGTGGTCCCCCCCAATCCAGCTTTCCGGCGCGTTCGCGTCCGGCTGAGCCTGCTCCTGTCTCTGGGCCTGCTGACGCTGTTGCCGTGGTCCAGCGCGCGTGATCCCCAGGGCCTGTCTCCGGCGAAGACGCTCGTGGGGGCGGCCGCGGGACGGGAGGGCACCCGCAACCGGGCCGCCGAACACCCCGTACCGGCCCTGCCGCCCTCGCCCTTCACGTACCTGCACGGCGCGCGGCCCCGCCCGCTGGCCCGCCCCGACGAGCGGATCCTATTCCGCCTGGACGGCACGGCAGGACCGCAGACCTTCACGCTGCGGCAATTGCAGGCGCTGCCCACCGTGCGCTACGCCACGGACCAGCCCCAGTTGAAGCACGAAGGCGTGTACGAGGGCGTGCCGCTGCGTGACCTGGCGGCGCTGGGGGGCTTCGCGGGGCGCGACGTGCGCGTGTACGCCAGCAACGGCTTCGTGGCCACCATCCGCGCACACGATTACCTGCACGAGCCGATCATGCTGGCCTACCGCATGGACGGGCAGGCCATTCCCGTGCTGCAAAAGGGGCCGCTGACGGTGGTGCTGCCTCGCCGGCCCGCGCGGTTTCACACCCCGGCCTACAGCGCGGCGTGGGTGTGGTTTGCCGTGCGCCTCGGACCGGTGCCTTGACCCGTCGGCGTCCCCTGACCTTCTGGCGGCGCCGGCCGCGCGAGATGGGGCTGAACGTGGCGCTGCGTGAAATTGCGCTGTCCGCGCTGCCGGCCGCACTGACGGTGGGCCTGCTGGCGCTGGCCACCCAGCCGGCGTATCAGGCCCTGATCCACAACGGCACCGGCTGGGCACCCTACGCCTATCAGGGCCTGACCTAGGACGTGCAGGCGTATCAGGTGGCCGAACTCACGCCGGGCCTCGGCGCGGACGAGCGGCGCGAATTCCGGGACCGGGCGCTGTCCAGCGCGCGCAATCCCTCGCAGTTCACGCAGTTGCGCGAGATCGAGGGCTACGGCGAGGCCCGCCTGTCGCTGATCGAACGCTACCTGTTGCAGGGCACCCCCGACGCCTCCGCCCTGGCCGCGCGTGAGGCGGTGGCCCTGAGCGCCCAGGCCAGCCAGTACGCCAAGGCCATGGAGGGCCGCTACGTGGCCGCGCTGTTGCTGATGCGCCGGGTGCTGCTGGGCACGGCGCTGGTCACCGGGCTGCTGAGTGTCACCTCGGCCCTGCGGGCGCTGCTGCTGTGGCGCAGCGAGATGGACCGCCGCGCCCGCCGCGAGGCCCGCCAGCGCGAGGCCCTGAGCCTGGCCAGCCATGAACTGCGCCGCCCGCTGCAATCGCTGCTGCTGGCCAGCGACCTGCTGCGGCACGCCGAGACCCAGGAGCAGCGCACGCACCTGCTGGCCCTGATTGAGGACGGCGCGGCCCAGCTGGCCAGCCGCGCGGACCTGACCCGCCTGAACGACCTGTACCTGGACGTGACCCTGCGCCCGCGCGCCCAGGACCTGCGCCCGCTGCTGGAGCGTTTCGCGGCCCCCCGGGTGGAGCTGAGCCTGCCGCTGGAGCCGCTGGTCTGGCCGGTGGACGGCGACCGGCTGCGCCAGATTGTCGAGAACCTAGTCGAGAACGCCCTGAAATACACGGACGGCCCGGTCGAGGTGGCCCTGCGCGAAGTGGGCAGCCAGCCGGAAGTCACCGTGCGCGATCACGGCTCGGGACTGAGCGACACGCTGCACGGGCAGGTGTTCCTCCCCTACGACCAGGGGCCGCGTGGCCTGCGTGGCGGCCAGGGCCTGGGACTGCCGCTGGTCCGGCGCTACGCCCGCGCCCACGGCGGCGACGTGACGCTGGCGGCGGCCCCCGGCGGCGGCCTGCAGGCCACGGTGCGCCTGGGCCAGCCGGCCGGGACCAGGGCCGAAACACAGGCGGCCGGGGGGGCGGGGCTCTTGCAGGCCAGGTCAGACGCGGGCTAGCCCGTCTCGCCTGCCCCTCAGTTCACGTCGGCCACGTCGGCCAGCAGGGCAGCCAGCTGCTCTTTGGCCCGGAAGACCCGGCTCTTGGCCGTGCCCAGCGCCACGCCCTGGATACGGGCGATGTCCTCGTAGGGCAGGTCCTCGACGAAGCGCAGCACCACCGCCTCGCGGTAGTCCTCGGGCAGCTGCAGCAGGGCGCGCTGTACGCGGTCCTGGGCGTCGGCGCTCTCGGCGGCGCGCACCGGGGACCGCGCCTCGGACGTGACCTCGAAGCCCACGTCCTCGCGCGCCTGCTCCAGGCTGAAGCGCTGCAGCTGCTTTCGGCGGTGAGACTCGATCTGGGTGTTGCGCGCCACCTGATACAGCCACGGCAGCACCCGCTCGCCGGGCCGGAAGGTGCGGATGCTGCGCCACGCCCGGTAAAACACCTCCTGCGTGAGATCCAGGGCGTCGTCACTGTTGCCTTCCAGCCGGTACAGGTAGCCGTACATGCGGCCCTCGTACTCCTGCACGAAGGCGTACCACGCGGCCTCGTCGCCCGCCGTCAGCCGCTCCAGCAGGTCCGGCGACACGAGATCGGCCGGCGGGGCGGCAGGCACAGCGGAAGGATCGGGCGGCGAGGTCACGGCCCGCCCACCATACCGTCCCGGCCACGCTCCGTGGGCACGATCTGAGGGTGGGCACTGGAGGCCGGAACTGGGCCGGCCCACTGAGCAGGGGCCACACCCCGGCCACGCCCGAAGGCCGTCCTGATAGGCTCGGGGTCAGGCCCGCACCCATGACCACCCCTTCCTCCATGACCGCTGATCCCCAGACTCCCGGCTTTCTCGATGCCCTGCGCCCCCTGCTGCCCGAGCTGAGCGTCGGCGCGCTGCTGGGCTTTGCCACCGCCCTGGCAGTCAAGGCGGTGGGGCGCATCGTGCTGATCGTGGTGGGCCTGCTGTTCATCGCGCTGCAACTGCTGTCGTATTTCGACGTGATCACCATCAACTGGCTGCACCTGCAGGCGGTGGCCGAGCCGGCCCTGCGCCAGGGCAGCGAGCAGGGCGCGGCGTGGTTCCAGCGGGTGCTGCTGGCGAACCTGCCCTTCGCGGGCGCGTTCACAACCGGCTTCCTGCTGGGGCTGCGCCTGCGGCTGTAGACGCGCGAACACGCGGCGGAGCAAATCCGGCCAGGTCAGACGGATTCTGTCTGTACCGCTCACAAACCGGGACAGCGCATGCCTTGCCCACTCCACGCCCGGAGGGAAGGGCAGCTCCTCCTCGCGCCCGTCAGGAACAGACATCCATGACTGGGACAGCTCGAAGAGAGGACGCACTTCCTCTTCTGCGAAGCTCTTCAAACCTCGCTCGGATTTCTATCGTTTTTGCAAACGAATCCATCAGAGTGCGGCTCATACGGATTCCGTTTGTTTCGTGTAGGAACCGGCGCTCTCCCGGTTCCTACACTCCACGTCCGGAGGGACGTTTTTCTCTTTCTCGCTCTGCTTCGCAGCTTTGCAAGTCTGCTCAGATTTCCAGGTGTTTCCAACACCTTTCAATCGGAGTCCGTATCAGACCACGTTCAGGCCGTGTCCCGCACCATCAGATGCGGCTCGAAGCGGCGGGCGCGCGGCGGTCCCCGGTACCCGCCCAGCCGCGAGAGCAGCAGCTGCGCGGCCTCGTGGCCCATCGCCTCAACCGGCTGGTGCAGGGTGGTCAGACCACGCGCGGCGGCCCACGGCTGATCGTCGAAGCCGATGATCCGCACGTCCTGTCCCGGCGTCAGCCCGCGCACCCGCACCTCGTCCAGCAGCGCCCCGGCCAGCAGGTCGGCGGAGGCGAAGACCGTGCAGGGCAGGCCGCCGCCCTTGCGCTGCACGTCGTCGAGCAGCGCGGCAGCGGTGTTGCGGGCGGCCAGCGTGTCGAAGCTGGCGGTGTATTCGGCCTCTGTTCGGCGGCCCGCCGCCGCCAGCGCCTGATGAAAGCCGGTGCGGCGGTCCTCGAAGACGCGGGTGATGAATAGCTGGTCCAGCTCGGTTTCCACCCAGATCGCGTACAGCGCCCCCGGCAGCGTGGCGGCGTACTGCCCGGCCAGCCGGCCACCGGCCAGATTGTCCATGTACGAGCAGTCGGCGTCGTCGGTGTAGGCGTCCACCAGCACGGTGGGCTGCTGGGTCCGCAACCGGCGCTCGTGGAACACCTTGGTCAGGTTGTACGTGGCCATCACCAGCCCATCGGCCTGATACGCCAGCGTGTGCGAGGCCAGATAGCGTTCCAGCCGCGAGCGGTCCAGCAGCGGAAAGATGGCCACGTCGTAGCGCGCCTCCTGAAAGGCGGTTTCCAGGCCGTCGAGCAGCCGGGCGTAGAACTCGGTGGTCAGCACGGGCAGCAGCACGCTGATGGTGTAGCTCTTGCCCCCCGCGATGCGCCGGGCGTGCGGGTTGGGGGTGTAATCGAGGGCCGCGATGGCCTGCAACACGGCCTCGCGCGTCGCGGGCTTGACCGCTGCGTGGTTGTTCAGCACCCGCGAGACGGTGCCGACGCCCACGCCAGCGCGCTGGGCGACATCCTGAATGGTGGGGGTTTTCATGGTTAGGGCCCCAGGATACCCCGGATGATGGAAGGGATTCCAAGCAAAGCGGCGTGCGGATCGCCGGGGCCGGCGGCGTGAGGAGCCTGAGGTGCAGAATCGGGGTCCGGCGGTCCCGCACGCAGGTCACCACTGCGCGCTGCCAGGAGTAGGAATCCGGTCAGCGATTGGAAGGTCCGGCGAGGCACGAACGTGTGCGCCAGACCCAGAATGAAGCTTTCCGGTGAACGTCAGGGCGCTGAACCTGAAGACTGCGGCGCTTTCGGCGCGTACTGCGCCACCCCCCCGGCCGCCGCGAACGCTGCCCGCACCTCGGCCAGAGATTGATCCGGTTTGCTGTCAGCGTCGCCGGGCAGGGTGTGGGCGAAGACCTCCAGCACGTCCGGGTAGCCGTCGCCGTCCGCGTCGCCCTCGGCTTTCAGCACGGCGTACAGCACATCGGGAAACTTGCCTTTCTGGCCTGCCGCCGCGTCGGCCTGAAAGCCGGCGCGGATGGCTTCACCAAAGGGATTCCACGGTGCGCCGCCGCCCTCATTGACATGACAGAAGGTGCAGGCCATCACCCGGCGGTCCAGCTGCCACAGCGGGTTGGCCGCGTCGTAGTGGAACTGCTGAATCGCCTGAAGCCGGTAACGCGGCATGGCCAGGGCAACGGGGGCCGCCAGCAGCACCAGCGCCGCCAGCACGCCGCCCACCCCCCGGACACGCGCCGCCGGGGAACCGCTCAGGCCACCCATCCCGGCCCCGTGAAGTCGCCGCCCAGCACGGCGCGGGCGTCCAGCCCCAGCCACTTGTGCAGGCCCTCGGCGTACACGCCCCGGAAGTCCTGGCGGTACTTGATGTCGCCCTCGGACAGGTCTTCGAGATCCGGGCTGCTGCCGTGAACGCCGCCCTTGACGCCGTTCCCCAGCGCAAACATCACGCTGCCCTTGCCGTGATCGGTGCCGGCGCTGGCGTTCTCGGCCACCCGCCGTCCGAATTCGGAAAAGCCCATCACCACCACCTGATCAGCCAGCCCCTGCTTCTGAATGTCGGCGTAAAAGGCCGCCAGCCCGCCCGCCAGCCGGCCCAGCAGTTCGTCCTGTTCGGCGCGTTGCCCGGCGTGGGTGTCGAAGCCGCCCAGGGATACGTAGATGATGCGCTGGCCCACCCCGGCGGCAATCAGGCGGGCGGCGTCCTGAAGCTGCGCGGCAAAGCGGTCGTCCGGGTAGGCGGCGCCGGATTTGTACTTCTTGACGTTCTGCTGCACGCGCGCGGTGTTCTTCATCATCTGGCGGGTGGCGCGCAGCAGGTAGTCGGCCTCGCCCTGACGCGGGGCGCCTAGCATGGCGTTAAAGGCCCCGTCCACCCCCTGCGGCAGCTTGACCCCGAAGGTGTCCACCCCCTCGATGCTGGGCAGGCTGAAGGTGTCGGCCCGCAGCGCCAGCGGCGTGGTGCCGCCGAGGTTGGAGGCGCAGAAGGGATCACCGATCTTCTCGGCCACCCGCCCGATCCAGCCGTCCGCCCCGGCCTGGGTGGGATCGGCGGTGTGCCAGATCGCCATGCTGGCGAAGTGCGAACGGTTGGGGTTGGGATAGCCCACGTTTTCCATCCACGCCAGATGGCCCGCGTCCCACAGGCCCATCAGCGGCTTGAGGGCCGGATGCATGCCCAGATCTGGGGTCAGGGTCAGCACGTCCTTTTTGGGAATGGCGATGTTGGGGCGCGCGGCGTAGTAGGCGCCGTTGCTGTAGGGAATCAGCGTGTTCAGGCCGTCGTTGCCGCCGGTCAGCTGAATCACCACCAGCGTCTTGTCGCCGCCGGCCTGGGCCGCCGCACGGGCCAGAAAGCCGGGCATGCCGGTGGTGGCGGCCACCGCCAGGGCGGAAAGTTTCAGAAAATCACGTCTGTCGGGC
Organism: Deinococcus radiopugnans ATCC 19172; assembly: GCF_006335125.1. Classification (NCBI taxonomy): domain Bacteria; kingdom Thermotogati; phylum Deinococcota; class Deinococci; order Deinococcales; family Deinococcaceae; genus Deinococcus; species Deinococcus radiopugnans. The sequence goes on along the minus strand of NZ_VDMO01000003.1, from coordinate 157,553 downwards.
ATGGAGGCTCCTCCGGAGGGTCAGACCGTCTAACGGCTGAAAGAAACGCGTGCTTGTGCTGGACGGTTTGACTGTTTGTTCGACGGTGTGACGGTTTGACGGCCCCTTTTCACGCCAGCTGGAACTCGGGGCTGATCAGCGCCAGATACAGCCGCTGGCTGGGATTCAGGCCTTTCAGAGCCGCCTGCACCGGGCTGTTCTCGGAGCCGAAGAGGGCCAGATCGCCGGGCACGACGCCGATTTGGGGGGCTGTCTTGCCCAGGGCCAGCGCCGCCGCCACCTGCATGCGCGTCAGCAGGGTGGAGTCGTTGATCCACTCGCGCCCTCCGTCCCAGCCCTTCACGGTGTCGGGTTGCAGCAGCAGCTGGCCCATCTTGCCCGCCGTCTGGGTCAGGTTCAGCAGTTGCCTGGCCTCCAGTTTGGGCTGACCCAGCGTGCGCACCACGCCCACGATGTACTCCACCGGGCCGCGAATGATGCTGGCGCGGTTCTGTGGGGCGTAGAAGACCGCGCTGGACAGCAGCTCCTCCAGCACCGCCGCGAGATTGCCGTTCGTCCGGCGAAAAGTCTCGGCGCTGCCCTGCACGGCCCCCTCATCCGGGGTGTCGGCCACAAAGGCGCGGTGCAGCTTGCGCGACACGAACACGGCGGTCTGCGGGTGCGTGGCCGCAATACGGATCACGTCCCCGAAGTCCAGCTTTCCAGTCTGCCCCAGGTACGTTTTGGAGCCGTCGTCGTGCTGTCTGGGATTGAAGCTGGCCTTGACGGGCCTCAGGTAATTGGTCTTGACGTTGCCCCCGCCCTCGAAGCTCCAGCCGGTCAGCGCCCGCGCACCCTCGCGCACGTCCTGTTCAGTGTAATTGGGGTGGCCGGGGGTGCCGAGGCCCAGCGTGAACAGTTCCATCAGCTCGCGGGCAAAGTTCTCGTTGGGCTTGCCCTTCTTGTTGCGGTCGTTGTCCAGATAGCGCAGCATGGCGGGCGTCTGGGCGATCTCCAGCGTGAAGCGCTCGAAGCTGGGCGAGGCGGCGTGCTGGCGCAGCACTCCCAGATACGCGGCCAGCGCCGGATGGTTCTTGACCTTGTCGGTGCCGATCACGAAGTGGTTGCTCCAGGTCAGCGCCAGCCGCTCGCGCAGCGGGTTTGGGCTGTACATCATTTCAAACAGCCACGCGGCGCGGGTCAGCTGCAGCATGGCGCCGGGGGTGGCCCCGGTCGACGGATCGAAGGGATTGCCGGGAGCGGTGCGGGCGTCGAACTTCAGGGCGTCTTCAGCCACCGCGCGGGCGTCCTGGCCCACCAGCGCACGGATCTGGGCGTCGGTGGCCCCGAAGGCGGTGCGCCGCAGGAAATGCGCGGCGTCTTCCGGGCTGAGGGTCTGGGGATGGGGGGTCAGGCTCACGGTTCTTCTCCTTACAACACTCTGGACAACACTCTGGAATCGTTCTCTACGGGTTAGAGGCGTCTGCCTTCAAAAAAGTTCCCAGCGCCGCCGGCTCCACGCGGCTGACCCCGGCCAGAGCGCTGTCCAGCGCCGCCTGCGGCAGATTGCCCACCAGCCACACGTACCCGCCCCCCACCCGGCGCGAGGCGATGCCCGGCGCGGCCCGCACCCCCCTGGGCGAGACCACCAGCGCAAAGACGTTCAGGCCGTCGGTCAGGCTGACCTCCAGCCCGCCGTTCGGCCGGCCCCGGACGGCCACCGGCTGGGTTCCGGCGGGCAGGCGCAGGCCGGGCAGGGCCGCCAGCAGCGCGCGCCGCAGCCCCTCCGGCGCGCTGGGCAGGGCCACCCGCACGGCGGCGGGCCTGGCATTCACCTTCAGAAATGCGGCGCGGCGGGCGACGGTGCCGTCCTGGAAATCCTCCTGGTACGCCAGCGGAATGTTCCACTGGGTGTCGATCCACAGCGTCCAGCGCGCCGCCTGCCCCACCTTCGGCGTCAGCTCGTAACGGGTGGCGGGGCGGCGGGCGATGGTCTCCTCCCCCACCCGCCTGACCTCGAAATTGCGGGCCAGCAGGGCGGGGCGAAACGGCACGCGCGGCAGCGCCGCCGCCGCCCTGGTGGGGGTGTCGCGCGGCGGAAACAGCACCGTGACCTCCACCGTGCCGCGCGCCTCCAGCGTCCGCGCCCGTTTCAGGGCGGCCAGCAGCTCGTCCATGTCCGAGGCTCCCGCCGCACCCGACAGGGCCAATAGGCCCAGTACCACGCCCCTCACCAGCCGTCGCCCCAGGCGCTCTGATACGCCGCGTACGCCGCGCTGGCGGGCAGCTCCGGCGCGGGCTGCAGCACGGTCAGCCCGGCCACCGCCGCCGCCGAGGCCAGCAGCGTGCCCACCCAGCCCGCACGCCGGGCGCGTTGCCGGGCAAGGTGCTGCGCCTGTCGGTGCCGGTGGCCGCTCAAAAAGCGTTCGGCGGCCCCAGCGTCGGCGGGCGTCGGGGCACGGGCCTGCGCGAACAGGGCGTCCAGCTCGGGGGAATCAAGTTCGTGGTCAGTCATGGCAGAGTCCTCGGAAGAAATGGGGCGGGCGGCTCACGGCGTGATGCCCTGCCCGGTCAGGTACGCCCGCAGCGCGGCGCGGCCCCGGTTGATGCGGCTCTTGACTGTGCCCAGTTCCGCCCCGGTGATGGCGGCGATCTCGGCGTAGTCCAGGCCCGACAGTTCTCGCAGCGACACGGCCTCGCGCTGATCGGCCGGCAGCGTTTGCAGGGCGGCGGCCAGCCGGGCACGCAGATCGGCCTGTTCCCCGGCGTGGACGGGATTGTGGGGGGCAGCGGGTTCCGGCGCGTCGCCCAGCGAGACGGTGGGCGGCCCCTTGCCGCGGATGGCCTTGTGGCAGGCATTCAGCGCGATGCGGTGCAGCCAGGTGCTGAAGGCCGCCTCGCCCCGGAAGCCCTTGAGGCCCCGGTGCACGGCGATAAAGACCTCCTGCACCACGTCGTCCGCCGCCCCCGGCCCCACCATTCCAGCGGCCAGACGGTGCACCCCCGCCGCGTGCCGCCTCACCAGCATCTCGAAGGCCGCCTCGTCGCGCACCGCCTGACGCGCCAGGTGCAGATCAGAGGGCAGATCGCAGGCGTCCGCCGCGTCGGGGGCCGACACGCGGACAGCGGCTGGATTGGGGGCTGGGGGGTCACGCAAGCTCACCTCGTACCTTAGAGGCCGCGAGATGAAAAAAAGTTCCCGGCAGAACGTTCCCGCTGTCCAACGTTGCCCCGGTGTGGCCCTGCCCTTCCCCGCACCTGCCCGGTACACTGTCCGCATGACTGCCCGCGCTCCTCTCTCCCGCTCTGCCGAGGATTACCTCAAGCAGCTGTACCTGCTGGGGCAGACGAACCAGATCTCGGGCAAGGTCAGCACCCAGGCGCTGGCCGACGCGCTGGAGGTGGCCCCCGCCAGCGTGACCGGGATGCTGCGCAAGCTGACCGAGCAGGGGCTGGTGTCGCACGCGCCGTACCAGGGCGCGGCCCTGACCGCCGAGGGCGAACGCGTAGCGCTGGAGGTGCTGCGGCACCACCGCCTGCTGGAACTGTTCCTGCACCGCGCGCTGGGCGTGCCGCTGGACGAGGTGCACGAGGAGGCCGAGCGGCTGGAACACGCCCTGAGCGAGCGCCTGGAAGCCCGGATTGCCGCGTGGCTGGGCGATCCCACCCACGATCCGCACGGCGATCCGATTCCCACCCTGGCGGGCGAGGTGCCCGAACGCGCCGAGCGCCGCCTGTCGCAGCTGGCCGCCGGGGACTGCGCCGTGGTCTCGCGCGTGCCGGACGCCGACGCCGGGCAACTGCGCGCCCTGATCGGGGTGGGCCTGACCCCTGGCGTGAGCCTGAACGTCGAGGCGGTGGAGGCCGCGCTGGGCACCCTGCGCGTGCAGGTGGCCGGGCAGCCGCTGACGCTCTCGCTGAGCGTGGCCGCGCAGGTGGGCGTCCACGCCCCGGAACAGCAGCCGTGACCGTCGGCTGGCCCGGCCGTTTTTCCCTTCCCGCGCACCATTGCCCCGGCCTTTTTGACCTAGCATGAGGGGGTGAACGCTCTGAGACTGATTCTTTCTGCTCTGGCGGGGTGCGCGGCGGCGCTGGTGGCCTATAGCGTGGTGTTCGTGCGCGGCGATATGGCTGGAGTCATGGGCTACCTGCGCGCCAGGGGCGCGCTGCGGCGCCTGACCGAGAGCGGGGCGGACGCCGGGGCGGTGGCGGCAGCCCACGACGCCCTGCGGACCCTGGGCCTGCAGGTGGGTGACCCGGCGCTGGCGGCCCGCCTGATTCCGCTGGCGCTGCTGGTGGGGCTGGCGGTGGGTTATGGGGTATGGCGCGTCTTTGGACGCAAACAGACGCAGGAGGGCCGCCCCGACGTGCAGGAGCGCATGGTCTACCGTCTGGCGTGGCGCAAGGGCGGCGTGTTCACCCTGCGCGATCTGGCCGAGAGCAGTCCGCTGGACGAGGCGCAGGCCCGCGCCGTGACCGCCCGCATGCTGGAATTGGGCCGCCTGACCCGCGACGGCGAGGCCTTTTCCCTGCGCCCGAGTTCGCTGCGCACGGGCCGCGCGTGAGCTTCGGCGCCGAGGAGCTGGCCATCCTGCTGGACGAGGCCAACCATGCCCCCTGGGAAAGCGTGCGCGCCGCTCTGGCCAGCATCGAAGGCCAGCCGCACCCGCGCGTGGGCTGGCTGACCAGTCACCTGACCGCCACCAAGCGGGACTACTGGACCCAGATTGCCGCCGCCACGGGCACGCCGGCCCCCGACGACGCGGCGGGATTGAGCCGGCTGATGGCCTGGGAGGTGGACGCCGCCCGCGCCCTGAGCACTGGCGATCTGCACACCCGCCTCGGCGGCAGCGAGAACATGACGGTTTCGGACGTCCTGCGGCTGAACGCCCGCCACACCGCCTGGCACGCCGGACAGATCGCCGCCCTGGCGCATCCCGTCCGTCTGGCCTGACCGGAACCCATGCCCGAGGAACGCCCCTTCCTGACCGAGGCCCGCCCGCAGGGCGAACACAACGCCGCCGCCGCGCCGCCCGCCCTGTTTGATCTGGCGGTCAACCGCGCCTGGGCCGCGTTGCGCGGCTCGCCCTCCAGCACGGCAGCGTCGGCGCAGGCCTCGGCCTTCCTGGCCGGCTGGCACGCCCGGACGCGCTTCGCACGGCGCGTGCCGCTGGACGCGGTGCGGGCGGCGCTGGCCCAGCATCCGGGCGGCGGCGAGTGGCACTGGGCGGGGGGACCGGCTGGAGGCTGGACCGAGGGCAAGGCCCCGTTTCCGTAGCGCCGGGCAGGGGCGTATACCCGGCTTCCCTGCCCTGTTATCGCACCACAAGCAGCCGCACCAACACCAGGAGGCCCACCCCCGACATTCGCGGGAATGGGCCTCCTGGTGCCGGCCCCAGGGGCGCTTACAGCACCAGGGCGATGGGTTTTTCCAGGGCGGCGGCCACACGGCTCAGGAACTGCGCGGCCTGACGGGGGTCCACGTCGCCGTTCAGGCTCAGGGCGGCGCGGCCATCCTGCACGCGGCCCAGGCTGAGGGTCAGGGTGTGGGGGTAGTGCAGATCGTCTGCGCCCAGCGCTCCGGCATCGGTCACCAGCAGATCAGGGGCGCTGTCGCGGCTGCCGTGCAGGGCGTTCACGGCGTCGCGCAGCGCACCGCCCGTGATGGGCTGATCCTGACCGTCCGTGCCGTGCAGGGCGACGCTGCCCAGGTCCAGCCCCAGGGCGTCGACGTGACGCTGGGCGGCGCGGGCCACCAGGAAGGCCAGCGAGACGTTCTGGTCCAGGGCCTCGGACAGCTGGGCGCCCAGCTCCTGGGCCGCGCTTACTTCAGTATCACGGCGCAGGTAGGTGCCGAACCACACGGCGCTGGCCGGCATGGCCGGGCTGGCGGGTGCGGACTGGGCGGCCGCCATGTTCGGGGTGGCCATTTCCGGGGTTGGCCTGTCCGGCACCACCGCTTCTGGCTCGGCTTCCAGCTCGGCGGCCGCTTGGATCGGCTCTGCAACCGGGGCCTCGGCCAGGGGCGCTTCAACGAACGGCATCTCGACGGCCGGGGCCTGAATCTCCAGTTCGGCGGCGTCGGCGTGGACCGGCTGGCTTTCGGGCTGCTGGGCCGTAGGCTGGGCAGCAGGGGCAGCAGACGTGAAGGACAGGTCCTGCTGGCCCAGGCTGGGCGCGACAGGCTGGTGCTCTGGCATGGGCGCCGGGCCGTCCATCTGTGGGGGCGTGGCCTCGTCTCCCTTGTCCTTGCGGTACAGGCGCGAGAGCAGGCCGCTCAGGCCCGCTGCGGCCCCGCCAGCCGCCGCGATGTCGCTGTGGGCGCTGGCGGCCGGCGCCTGCACTTCGGGGATATGCACTTCGGGGGTGTGCACTTCAGGGGCATGAACCACGGGCGCGGCCACCGGCTCCGGGGCACTCAGGCTGGGGAACGCCGGTTCGGGGGCCGTCGGCTGCGGCGCGTCAATGGACAGAGACGGCTCGGCGCGGGGCGGCGCCGCGGCAAAGGACCAGTCGTTGGCGACAGGCTGCGGCTCGGCGGCCAGCGGCGCGTCCAGATCGCCCATATCGTCGTCCAGCTCGAAATCCATGGCGTCGTGGTGCAGGCTGGGGGCGGCGGGGGTGGCCGGCACCTCCGGCGAGCGGGTCTGCGTGACGAAATCGGCGATGTCGCTGTCGATGCCTGCCTCGCTCAGCTGCGCGGCGCTGAACATCCCGGCGGGCAGCTGCTCGTCGCCGGTCCAGCCCTCGGGCATGTCGTCGACCGGGGTGGACGGCGGCTCTTCCTCGCCGCTCATGATGCGTGACAGGTAGTTCAGGATGTCCTGCTCGACGACCGTTCCGCCCGAACCAGAGCCCCGCAACTGTTGCCAATCAATGCCGTTCGCTTCTGCCAGAATCTTGGCGAGCGGAGCAATCTGTTCCATTCCCATCCCCCTTTGCGCGCCCATGTCAGTACTCATGAACGTCCGTGCGGCGCGCCCGCCCCGTTCCCATCCAGGGAGAACAGCAGGCCAGACGCGGGCAAGGTCATGCACGCAGAGTGCCGCGCCCGGTCTGACAGCGTTCTTTCAAGCGCCGGCGACGGGGTGGAGTTCTGCACGTTGGCCCGGCGGCCTCTCCCCTGCTCCCGCTGTCCGGGGCGGCGCGGCCCACCGTTTGCAGCGCCCTGGCACGGCCAAAGACCGGGTGCTAGGCTACGGCGCGTGCCGCCGCGACGGCAGACCAGAAGGCCTCGGCTGAAGAGTGCGTGAAGAGGCCGGAGGCGGGGCGCGGCCACAGGAGTTGCCATGTTGATCCTTGAAGAAATGCAGGCGCGCGGCCACGAGAGCCTGACGCTGCTTCACCACGCGCCCAGCGGCCTGAAAGCGGCGCTGGCCGTGCATTCCACCGTGCTGGGGCCGGCCATCGCGGGCGTGCGGCTGCGCGAGCAGGACGAGGAGCTGGCGGTGCGCGGCGCGCTGGCGCTGTCCGAGAGCCTGACCCTGAAAGCGGCGCTGGCGGGCCTGAACTACGGCGGCGGGGCCTGCGTCCTGATGATGCCCGAGGCCGGGGTGGACGACCCCCACGCCCGCGAGGCGCTGTTCCGGGCGCTGGGCCGTCAGGTCCGGCCCCTGGCGACACGGGCGGTGCTGACCGAGGACATCGGGGTGACCCCCGCCGACATCGCCTTCGTGGCCCAGGAAACCCCCGCCACGCTGGGCATGAACACCGATACCAGCGCCATCACCGGCTACGGCGTGTACCGCGGCATGAAGGCCGCCGCCCGCTTCGCGCTGGGCGCCGAGAGCATGCGCGGCGTGCGGGTGGTGATCATGGGCGTGGGCGCCGTGGGCCGCGCGCTGGCCGCCCACCTGCACCGCGAGGGCGCCCGGCTGACCGTGGCCGATGACCGTCCCGAACGGGCGCAGGCCCTGGCCGATCAGCTGAGCGGCGTGGACGTCGTGAGCTGCGGCAGCGCGCTGGACGTGCCCGGCGACATTCTCGCGCCGTGCGGCTTCGGTCACAGCATCCACAGCGCCGACGTGTCCCGGCTGCAGTGCCGCCTGATCGCCGGGGGCGAACACCACCCGCTGACCCGCCGGGGCGAGGAGGCGGTCAAGGAGGCCGGCATCGTGTACATGCCCGACTTTGCCATCAACTCGGCGGGCCTGATCGCCGCCGCCACCGGGGCCGACATGAACGCCGCCGCCGAGCAGGTCTACCAGATCGTCAGCCGCATCACGCACGTGGCCGAGCAGTACAGCAAGCCGCCCAGCGTGGTGGCCCGCCGCATGGCCGAGCGGCGCATCGAGCTGATCGGCAGCCTGGGACGCGCGTGAGGGGGGAAAGTTGATGGTTGATGGAAGATGGTTGATCGAAAGAAGCTCTCAGGCTTCAGACCTTTTGACCCTTAGACCTTTAGATCCCGCCGCAGGCGCGAAATGACCTCGCCCTTCGTGATCGGGGTGGCCGGCGGCTCGGGCAGCGGCAAGACCACCGTGACCCGGCGGGTGATGGAAACGGTGGGCGCGCAGGGCGTGGCGGTGCTGGCGCAGGACAACTACTACCGCAGCCAGGACGAGATTCCCTTCGAGACGCGGCTAAAGACCAACTACGATCACCCGGCGGCCTTCGACTGGGAGCTGCTGCGCGCCCATCTGGACGCGCTGCTGGCCGGGGTGCCCATCGACATGCCCGAGTACGACTTCACGCAGCACACCCGCTCGGCACGCACCACCACCGTGTTGCCGGGCAGCGTGGTGGTGCTGGAGGGCTTCTTTGCCCTGTATGACGAGGAACTGCGGGCCAGGATGCATCTCAAGGTCTTCGTGGACGCCGACGCCGACGTGCGCTTTATCCGGCGGCTGCTGCGCGACACCGGCGAGCGCGGGCGCACCCCCGAGAGCGTGATCTCGCAGTACCTGGAATTCGTGCGCCCCATGCACCTGAGTTTCGTGGAGCCCACCAAGCGCTACGCCGACGTGATCATTCCCCACGGCGGCATGAACGAACCCGCGCTGGACATGCTGGCCGCGCGGATTCGCACGACGATCTGAACGAGCGGAGAGCTGAGGCGTCTAGCGCAACACCAGCTGGGCCTGCGCCTCTGCGCTTTCCTCCTGATGCGGCACGGGCGGTGGGGTGACCTGCAATCCGGCTTCCTCCCCAGCCCAGGCCATGAAGGCGTTCAGGCCGCGCCGGAACAGAATCGGGCGCTTCTCCTGCTTGCCCAGCTTGCGGACCTTGCCGTTCGGCCCCGGCTGCGGCGCAGGCAGTTCGGGCACCAGCGCCCAGTTGACGTTCATGGGCTGGAAGTTCTTCGGGTTGGCGCTGGCAAGGTAGCGCACCAGACCGCCCAGCATGGATTCAGCAGGGGGCGTGAGCGGCTCCAGCCCACGCGCCAGCCGCGCCGCGTTGGTGCCGGCCAGCCAGCCTGTCCCGGCACTTTCCAGATAGCCCTCGGTGCCGGCCAGCACGCCGGCCACCAGCTTTTGCGGATCGGCGCGCAGTTGCAGCGTGGAGTCCAGCACCTGCGGCGCGTTCAGGTAGGTGTTGCGGTGCATCACGCCGTAGCGCACGATCTCGGCGTCGTTCAGGCCGGGGATTAATTGCACCACTGCCTTCTGGTCGCCCCACTTCAGGCCCGTCTGAAAGCCCACCAGCGACCACAGGCGGCCCTCGCGGTCCTCCTGTCGCAACTGCGCCACCGCGTAAGGCCAGCGCCCGGTGCGCGGATCGTCTAGCCCTTTGGGGGACATCGGGCCGAAGCGCGGGGTGTCCACGCCCCGGCGCGCGATTTCCTCGATGGGCATGCAGCCCTCGAAAAATTCCAGCTTTTCCCAGTCGTGCGGCGTGTGACTGCGGGCCTGTTCCAGCGCGGCGAAGAAGGCCAGATACTCCTCTTTCGTGAACGGGCAGTTGATGTAGTCGGCGCTCTGGTCATAGCGCCCGGCCCGCCAGCACACGCTCATGTCGATGCTGGCGAAATCAATGACGGGGGCGGCGGCATCGTAGAAGCTCAGGCGCTCGCTGCCGGTCAGCCGCGCCACGTCGGCGGCCAGCGCGTCGCTGGTCAGCGGGCCGGAGGCGATTACGGCAATGCCTTCCGGCACGGCCTCCACCTCGCCCTCGATCACCTCGATCAGCGGGTGTTCACGTACGGCCTTCGTCACACGGGCGCTGAACTCGTCGCGCTCGACGGCCAGAGCGTTGCCGGCGGGCAACTTGGAGGCGTCCGCCGCCGTCACGATGCCGCCGCCCACGCTGCGCAGCTCGGCTTGCAGCAGGCCCTTGCTCTGGCGCTCGCCCTCGCCGCCCAGCGAGTTGCTGCACACCAGCTCGGCGAAGCCGCCAGAACGGTGCGCCGGGGTCATCTTGACGGGCCGCATCTCGTGCAGGCGCACGCGCACGCCCTGAGCGGCGGCGGCCAGCGCGGCCTCGGAACCGGCCAGGCCTGCGCCGATCACGGTAATGGAAGGAGGGGTGGAGGTGGTCATGCGGGCAGTTTAGGGGAGGCACGGCATGGCCCGCAGTGCGCGGGTGGGGATTTCTACCAAGCTGGAGACGCATAGCACCCCTCTCTCTTGCCTCAACCCTCCCTCAGAAATTTTACCTGCCTGTACTTCTCCCCTGCACCGTTAGCGAGAGCGGCGCTGCTCGCACCAACGCCCCAGCCAGCCGCAGCGAGCCCTCATCGGTCAGGTGATGGCCGTCCCGAAACAGCATCGTTTTGCCGATGGCCACCTGACACTCGGGCGTGCAGAACACCGGAGTGGGATCGAAGAACGCCGCACCGAGAGGCTGCAGGGCCACATTGGCCTCCAGCGATGCCTGGACGGGGCTGCTAAAGGGCTGACAGCGGGCACGGGGCGTGATCAAGGTATCCGGCGAGCGCAGGCAGTCGATGACTTCCGGGCCAGGCTCAATCACGTTGCCGATCACGGTCACCGGATGCCCACTACGCTCCAGGCGCTGCGTCACGTCCTTGAGACCCTGAAGCCCGACGCGCCGCAACTCCGGGGTGGTCAGGTAGTTCTTCCAGCGGGCCGCGATAATCACCGGGGCCGGGGGTAGGCCTTCCAAGAACTTGAGCGTCTCCATGTTGTGCGACGCGCATTCGCGCCTGGAGGTGCGTGAGCGGGCGTAAGGCAGTTCGGAAACACCCCACAATGGCACACAGGCCGAACTGTAGATGATCTTGACGTTTTGATCCGCCAGCGCCTCGGCCAAGCCTGGGGCCAGGTGCCGGGCGTGCGAATCGCCCCAGACGTAGACCGAGCCGGCCCGGTCCTGCGAGGTGGCGCAGGTGACCAGCGGCTGCGGATCCCTACCCTTGCAGAACCGGGACTGAGCTGCCGAAAGAGCGTCAGAGGTGGGGGGCACCACGCCGTTCACCCGCGCGCGGTTCGGCAGGCCGTCCGTGGTCAAAGCAACAGCACCCACGCCGATGACCAGGGCGTACAGCGCGGCCACCGGGTAGAGCCGGGCTGGACGGCGCGTGGAATCCTTGTGGTCCCGCCGGCCCAGTCGGAAGGGACGCTCAACCCAGCGGTAGAGCGCCAGCGCTGACGCTGCCGTGAGGCCCAGCAGCAGCGCCTGATCCGCCACCCCCAGGTCACGCTCGACGATGAAACGGTAGAACACGTAAACCGGCCAGTGCGTCAGATACAGGGAGTAGCTCAGCACCCCAAGGCTCACGGCGGCAGGGTGACTGAGCAGGCGGTGCACCACGCCCGCGCGGCTGCCGTGGATCAGCGAGGCGCTGAGCAGCGCCACCCACACCGCGTTCCAGCCAGGAAAGCTAGAGACGTCCGACAGTACGCAGGCCATCACCAGTAGGCCAATGAGCCCCAGCAGGCCGGTGATCTGTCCGAAACGGTGTTCCAGCGATAGAGGCAGCCACAGCAGCAGCGCGCCAAAGCCAAACTCAAACATCCGGTACGGCGTGAGGTAGAACGCTGCCTGTGGGATGCGCTCGGTGAACATCACGCAGAAGACCAGCGAAACCAGGCTGACGGCAGCGATGAGCCAAGGCGTGACTCGCTTGCCTAAAAAACGCAGGCACAGCAGCATGAAGGCAGGCCACACGAAGTAGAACTGCTCCTCAACGCTCAGGGACCACATGTGCAGCAGGGGCTTGGTGGCGGCGCTGGGATCGAAGTAGCCGGAGGCGAAATAAAGTTCCCGATTGGCCAGCGAGAATGCCGACATGACAGCCAGTTTGCCGTGGTTGGCCAGCATTTCTGGGGAGAACAGCGCCAGGGCCAGCAGGCTAGTCACAGCGATCAAGGCGATGGAGGCGGGAATTAGACGGCGAAAGCGGCGAACGTAGAACTGGACGAAGGAGAAGGTGCCGCCCTCAATCTGCTGGCGCAGGATGCCCGAGATCAAGAAGCCGGAAATGACGAAGAAGATGTCCACCCCAATAAAACCGCCCCTGAAAGGCGGAATCTCGAAGTGGTAGAAGATGACGGCCAGGACGGCCAGAGCGCGCAGCCCATCGAGCTCAGGACGGTAGGCAAGGGACCGGGAAGAGACCTCAGTCATGGGGAGCCAGGGGGGACCAGAGTTCGTTCATGTTCTCTCCGCTTTGAACACAGGGTATTCTGCATGTCACAGGTTTCAGGACCGTTAAACTATAAATTACTGCCGTCCTATCGCTCAATATTCCCATGCTGCCGGAGCCAGGACCGCAATCCGTCTTGGCCTCACTGGTTAGAATCCACGGCAGATGCGCCTGGCAATCATCGCGGATATCCACGGCAACCTGGACGCCCTGCGGGCCGTGCTGGCCGACGCGCAGGCCCAGGGAGCCGAGCAGATCGTGGTCAACGGCGACGTGGTCAACCGGGGGCCGGATTCGGTGGCCGCCCTAGAGACGCTGCTGGCACGGGACGACGTGAGCTTCACGCTGGGCAACCACGACGACCTGTTGCGGCTATGGGACGCCCGCAGCGCGGACCTGCCTGCGGACTGGTTCAGTGACCCCTTCTGGGGCGCCACCGACTGGAGCGCCACGCAACTGGACCGGGCCGGACTGCTGCACGTGCCGGCCGACTGGCCCATGACCCACACTCTGAAGCTTCCGGGGCTGCCGCCCGTGCTGATTGCGCACGGCTCGCCGCTGCACTACCGCGAGGGCGTCAGCGAGCGGACGCGGCCGGAGCGCGTGCAGGAACTGAGCGCTGGGCATGGCGTGCTGATCGGGTCACACATTCACCGTCCGGCCCAGGCGCAGGTCGGCGGCGTGCTGGTACTGAACACTGGGGCCGTGGGAGCGCCCGCCAACGGGGATCCACGCGCCCAGTACCTGCTGCTGACGGCCGCCCCCGTGGGCTGGCAGGTGGAATTCCGGGCCGTGCCGTATGACCGCGCGGGCGTGCTGGCCCGCTTCGACAGCAGCGGCCTGCTGGACACCGGCCTCAGCGCGCAGATCTTCAGGGAGGAGATCCTCACCTCGCGCAGTATGTACACGCCGTACTGGCAATGGACCGAGGACACAGGGACACCCCGTACGCCCCACACCTGGGAAGCCTTTTTGAGGCGACAGCTCACCCGGCATTGACCATCAAAAAACCCGCCCGATCAGGGGCGGGCAGGTCAGCGGTAAACGCTTTACTTGAAGGTGGGGGGAATCAGCACCGAGTCGATGGGATAGATGGCGCTGTTGCCCACCAGGATCGGAGTGACGTTCACGGTGGCGCCGGTGATGTTGCCGCCTTCAAGAACGCCGATCATCAGCACGCCGGCCTTGTCCTGCAGGTCCAGGCTGCTGCCTTCCAGGCTGCGCAGCTGGGTGCTCTTCAACTCGGCGTCGGTCACGTTGCCCGAGACGACGTGGAAGCTCAGCACCTGCTTGAGCAGCGCCTTGTCGGCCATCAGGCGGTCCAGCGTCGCCTTGGGCACCTTGGCGAAGGCGTCGTTGGTGGGCGCGAAGATGGTCACGTCGGCGGCCATCAGCGGGGTGGTCAGCTCGGCGGTCTGCAGCAGGCTCAGCAGGGTGCTGAACTGCGGCTCGGCGGCCAGGCGCTGTTCCAGGGTCATGGCCCCGGTGGCGGCGGCAGGAGTCGGCGAAACGGGGGCGGCGGGCGGCACGGCCACCGGGGCCGGGGCAGCGGGCGCAGCCGGGGCCGTCGCCGTCGCCGCAGCGGCGGGCGCAGCCTCACCCAGCGTCAGATCCGGGGGAATCAGAACGGCGTCGATGGGGTAGACGGCGCTGTTGCCCACGATGATGGGGGTGGTGTTCACGGTCGCGCCGGTGATGACGCCGTTGGTCGCCACACCAATCTGCAGCACGCCGGCCTCGTTCTTCAGGTCCAGGCTGCTGTTTTCCAGGCTACGCAGTTGGGTGCCCATCAGGTCGGCGTCGGTCACGCGGCCGGAGACGACGTGGAAGGACAGGACCTGCTTGAGCTTGGCGTCGTCGGCCATCAGCGCGTCCAGGGTGGCCTGGGGCACCTTGGCGAAGGCGTCGTTGGTGGGGGCGAAGATGGTCACGTCGGTGGCCATCAGGGCGTCGGCCAGTCCGGCCTTCTCGATCAGGCTCAGCAGGGTGCTGAACTGCGCCTCGCCCTTCAGGCGTGAGACCAGCGTTTCCGCGCCGGTTGCCGTGGTGGTGGTCGCCGTTGCCGCAGGAGCCGGAGCGGGTGCTGGGGCTGCAGGCGCCGTGGTTGCGGTGGCCGGGGCCGGAGTGGCCGGAGCAGCGGTGGCCGCAGGCGCGGCTGGGGCCGCCGTGGTGGCCGCACTGGTATCAGTCGTCGCCGCAGGCGCTTCCGTGGTGGTGGCTGGCGCTGCCGCAGCTGGAGCCTCTTCCGGGGTGGGCGGGGCAGGCAGCTTCAGGGTGGGGGGCAGCAGCACCTTATCGATCAGGTAGATGACGCCATTGTCGGCGGTGTCCACGGTACCCGTCACCTTGGCGTCGCCGACCATCTGGGTGTCGCCGTCCTTCTTGACGTTCAGGCTGCTGCCTTCCAGGCTGCTGATCTGCGTGACCCCGGCCACCTGCTCGGCCGTCATCTTGCCGGTCACGACGTGGTACAGCAGCACCTGCTGCAGGGTGTCGGGATCGCTGGCGATCAGCGCCAGGGTCTCAGGATCAACGGCCGCGAACGCCTCGTTGCTGGGCGCGAAGATGGTGTACTCGTTGTCCATCAGGATGTCGGTGAGGCCCGCATCGCTCAGCAGATCGCGCAGGGTGCTGAAGCGGTCGTCGGCCACGATCACGTCGTACAGCGAGTTGGTGTTCATCTCGGCGCTGTCGGCGGCGTCCGCGGCGGCCTCGGTGATGACCGTGTCCACGGTTTCCGTCGCAGTCGTAGCTGTGTCAGTGGTCGTCGCGTCCGTGGTTGCGGTATCCGTGGCCGCCGTATCAGTGGCCGCCGTATCAGTGGTGGTATCCGTGGTCGCGGCGGTGTCGGTGGCCGTGGTGGTATCCGTCGTTGTCGTGGTCTCGGTGGTCGCGGCCGCAGCGTCGGCGTTGATGGTCGCGCCGCTCAGGGGCAGGGCCGGAATGTCGGCGACGCTGACGGCAGGCGGGGCGGCGGGCATTTCCGGCGCGGCCTGGGCCACCGGCTCCTCGGCAGCAGGGGCTTCTGCAACTGGGGTTTCAGCGGCAGGGGCCTCAGCCACAGGGGTTTCGGCTGCCGGTGCCTCTGCAACTGGGGCTTCAGCGACAGGCGCTTCTGCGACGGCCGGAGCTGGCATCAGCACGGTGTCGATCACGTGGACGATACCGTTGCAGGCCACCACATCGGCCTTGGTGACCGTGGCGTTGTCGATCATGACCTTGCCGTCACTGACCGTCACCAGGAAGCTTGAGCCCTCGGCCGTCTTGCCCGACGTCATGCCGGTGACCTGCTTGGCGGTGACCTTGCCGGGAACGACGTGGTACAGCAGAATGCTCTTGAGCATGTCCTGGTCGTTCAGGACCGCGGCCAGGGTGTCGCTGGGCAGCTTGGCGAAGGCAGCGTTGGTCGGCGCGAACACCGTGTAGCTGCCGCCCTGAAGCGTCTCGGTCAGTCCGGCCGCTTCCACCGCCGTCGCCAGCGTGCTGAAATTGGGATCGCTGGCCACGATCTGCGCGATGGACATGCAGGCGGGAGCGGGCTTGGCCACCGGCGCACCGGCGCCGCCAGCCAGGGCGGGGGTCGCCAGGAGTAAGCCAAGCGTAACGAGACTGGTCTGCTTCTTCATGAATTCACCTCTGAACAGAAATGGGTTGCTGATGGTCCGGCACTCAATCTTCACCACCCCAGATGAAATTGCAACCTGCGTAAGGATTGAGACAGGTCACGTAAACGAAATGGGCAGCCTGTTTGACCCAGTCCTCATATCTTGCTCATCCTGGATCGGTGCGAGACGAGGCTGGTCTTGAAAAAGAGTTGCCGGAGCGCCGGGTCAGCCGAAGTACTCGGGCAAGTCAGCTTCCGTCACCAGCACGTCGCGCGGTTTGCTGCCCTGGTGCTTGCTGACGATGCCCATGGCTTCGAGCAGGTCCATCAGTTTGCCGGCGCGGGCATGACCCACACTCAGGCGGCGCTGCAATTTGGACACGCTGCCCTGGCCCTCCTCAATGCAGATCTGCGCGGCCTGCCGCAGCAGCGGGTCACTGAAATCCATGCCGCTGCGGTCGCCGGGGCCGCTGGCCATCACCTCGCCCTCGAAATCCGCGCCGTAGGCCTCGACGAAGTCGTCCTCGAAGACCATGCGGCGCAGCTCGTCGCTGATGCGGGCGGATTCGGCCTCGGAGATGTACGGCCCCTGCAGGCGCACCGGTTTGACCTGCCCCGGCTGGTAGAACAGCATGTCGCCCATGCCGGTCAGGCGCTCGGCCCCCATGGCGTCCAGAATGGTGCGCGAGTCGTGGCTGCTGCTGACCGCGAAGGCGATGCGGGCCGGGACGTTGACCTTGATCAGGCTGGTCAGGATGTCCACGCTGGGGCGCTGCGTCGCCAGGATCAGGTGCATGCCGGTGGCGCGGGCCATCTGGGCCAGCCGCATAATCGCGGACTCGACTTCCTTGGGGCTGGTGATCATCAGGTCGGCCAGCTCGTCGATGATGATCACCAGATGCGGCAGCTCGGTCTCGCCGGTCTGGCGCATCTTGGCATTGAACTGCTCCAGATTCTTGGCGCCCACCGCGCTCATCATCTTGTAGCGCCGTTCCATGTGGGCCACCGCGCCCAGCAGCACGCCCGCCGCGTCCACCGGGTTGGTCACCACGCTGCGAACCAGATGGGGAATGCCGTCGTAGGGCGTGAGTTCCACCATCTTGGGATCGATCATCAGGAAGCGCAGCTCGCCCGGCAGGTACTTGAACAGCAGCGAGGTGATCAGCGTGTTGACGCACACCGACTTGCCCGAGCCGGTGCTGCCCGCCACCAGCAGGTGCGGCATCTTGGCGAGGTCGCCCACCATCAGCTCGCCGTCGATGCTCTTGCCCAGGATGACCGGCAGCTTGGCGCGGGTATTGCGGAAGCCGGGGGACGCGGCGGCCTGGTGAAAGGTCACCGGTTCGCGCTCGGCATTGGGCACTTCCAGGCCGATCACGCTCTTGCCCGGCACCGGAGCCTCCACACGCACGCCACCCACCGCCAGGGCGCGGGCCAGATCGTTGGACAGGCTGGCAATCCGGCTGATCTTCTCGCCGGGCGCCGGCTCGATCTCGTAGCGCGTCACCGTGGGGCCGCGCGCGTAGTCCACCACCTTGGCCTGAAGGTTGAAGTGCCGCAGCGTCTCGTCGATCAGCCCCGCCCGCTGCCGCGCCGAGACTTCCAGCGCCGCCGTGTTGTGCGCCGCCGCCGGGATGGGATCAAGCAGGCGGTCATCGGGCAGGGCCAGCGCGATGGCACCGACGGGGTTGGTGGGGCGCTTCTCCGCCCTGGGCTGAGCTGGAGCGGCGCTTTCCCACGGCGGCGTGCCGGGTCTGGGCGCACCGGCGCGCACGCCGCCTGTGCCCAGCAGCGGTTCGCCCTTGCCGCCGGGCATGGCTTCCAGCGTCGGGCCTCCTTGAGAGGACGCAGGTCCGAACGGCAGGTCATCGTCGTCCCAGTCGGCGAAGGGATCGACGGCGCCGCTGTGGTCTGACCGTGGGGCGGCTACTGGGGCCGCACTGGGCGGCGCGCCCCACTCCCCCCGGTCCACCGACGCGGTGAGGGTCATGGGCGCCCTGCCTGGGTCAGGATCGTAGGCGGCAGGGGCCGACGCTTCGCTGGCAGAGCCCTTGTCGGCAAGGCCATCATTCACGAAGTCGAAGTCCAGGGCCGGCGGCACGGCGGGGGCCGCGGTTTCCTGGGGGGCCGCGCCGGTGATGGCCTCGGCGCGGCGCAGGGCTTCTTCCTGGGCCTGCGCCAGCCGGGCGCGCCAGCGGTCCTGCTCGCGCAGGGTGGCGTCCGTGTCCTCGGCCAGCGCCGCGGCCAGCTCGGTGGCCACCTCGGTGGGGGCGCGGTCGAAGGCCGACACCAGGTCGGGCCAGCCGGGGTAGACGTCGGCGCGCGCACGCCAGGCCGTGAAATCGCGGCTGAGTTCCTGCCACGCCACCTGCCGTTCGCGGTGGGCGGGCCACTCGCGGGCCAGCGCGGCGCTGTCGGGCTTGACCAGCGCCTTCTCGGCGGCCAGCCGCTCGCGCTCCAGCTTGCCGGCCCGCCCGGACAGGCGCTGGATCTCGGAGACCATGCCCCGGCGCAGGCGTTCGAGCGCGTCACACGCCTGGGTGCTGGGCAGCGCCACGCTCAGTTCGTGGCGGCCCTGGCGGATCTCGGCGGCGCGGGCCTCGGCGTCGGCCCCGGCGTCGGGGGCCTCGCGCGCCACCAGCTCGCGCAGGTCGCGGGCCGCGTGACCGACGAACAGGCGCGTGCTCTCCTGCCAGTGCTTCAGGTCCCGCTCCAGCCCCTTGAGGCCCGCCTCGTCGTGGCGGCGCACCTCGCGCCCGGCCGTCTTGAGTTCGGCCTGCTGGGTCTTGAGCTCCTGTGCCTCGGGATACAGGCGGCGCAGCGTGTCCAGCTCGCGTCCGTGGGCCATCAGTCCGGCGCGAACGCCGCCGCGGGCACGGGCCGACTCGATGCCGTCCTGACGGGCCTCGATGGCCCCCTGGACTCCGGCCGACGCGCCGCCCAGCCACACGCTCAGCTGCCGGAAGACCGCCTTGAGCATGCTCAGCGGGGCCAGGCGCAGCATCAGCTCCAGGCCCAGTGTCAGCGTGACCAGCGGCAGCAGCGCCGCGGCGTAGCTGAGGGTGGAGGTCAGCGGGCGCATGACCGTCTCGGCCCCCTGACCCGCCGCGCCTGGCTGGAAGACCTCGTGCAGGGCCAGCAGCGAGACCACCACGATCACGCCGCCCAGCACCCGGCGGGTCAGGTTGCGCAGGTCGCGGCCCAGGAACACCAGGGTGCCGTAGGCCACGGGAATGATCGGCAGCAGGTACGCACCCCAGCCCAGGCCGCCCAGCAGCAGCGAGCGCGCCCCGCCCATGAACCCGGCCGTGCCGCCGGTGCCGGGCGTGACCGTGCCTCCCGCCCCCACCCCGGCCTCGGCGGGCAGCAGCAGCGTGACCGCCAGAAAAATGCCCACCGCGAACAGCACCAGGCCCAGCGCCTCGCCGTCGAAGCGGCTGACCGGGGGAGAAATTTTGGCGCGGGCCTTTGACATCCACGGCAGTGTAACGCAAAGCGCGCCGGGTCATTTGGAAATTGAGGCGTCCTGTACGGCATTTGAGATCGGAACTTGGGCGCTGCGGGCCGTCGGCGTGTGGCCGGGACCGCCCGGTGAGCGGGAGGCAGCCCACTCACCGGGCGCAGACCCCACATAATGCGGGCGTGTCCCTGATTCTGCCTGCCGCTTTGGCCGACGCGCTGTGGGCACACGCAGCCCGTGAGGCCCCGCGCGAGTGCGTGGGAGCGCTGGGCGGCACCGGCCACACGGCAGAAGACGGCGGCGACGGGCCGGCCCGCGCCCAGGCGCTGTACCCGCTGCCCAACATCTCCCCCAGTCCCGAGCGCGAGTATCTGGCGGACCCGGTGCAGCTGCTGCGGGCGCTCAAGGCCATGCGGGAGGGCGGCTTGGCGCTGGTGGCGCTGTACCACAGCCACCCGCGCGGCCCGGCACAGCCCAGCGTCACCGACGTGCGGCTGGCGGCCTACCCGGTGCCGTACGTGATCGCCGATCTGGAGAGCCGCTTGCTGCGCGCCTACCGGCTGCCGCAGGGCACGGCGGTGGAGTTGCGGGTGGAGGACTGACCCGGCAGGCGTGCCCAGACTGCGCCGTGGAGGGGCCGAAGCGCAGCGCCCTGAGAGGCGGCACACTCGGAAGAGCCGCACCCGGAGAAATCGTCCCGGCCCACCGAAAGAGGCCCAGGGTCAACTGTGAGTCATTGGCTTATGCCGGTGCGGCGCAGTCCTACACTCGCGCCATGAAAACCATTCTGTTCGTCGCCGGAGCGCTGCTGCTGGGTCAGGCCAGCGCCGCCAGCTATGTCAGCAACGACGCGGCCTCCAAGACCGCCACGATCACGGTCAACGCCGGGGAAGGCACCGACAACGGCGGCCTGAACTTCAACGGGGCCGACCACGGCAAGAAGGGCTTCGTCATTCCTGCCGGCTGGACCGTCAAGATGGTCTTCAAGAATATGGGCAACATGCCGCACAGCGCCATCGTCACCAAGGGCAGGACCCCGCCCAACACGGTCACGGCCAAGGACGCGGCCTTCCCCAAGGCCTACACGGCCAAGCTCGTCGAGGGTGTGGCGGGCGGCAGCAAGGCCCAGACCGTGGTGTTCAAGGTGGGCCAGGCCGGAACCTACAATCTGGTGTGCGGCGTGCCGGGACACAACCTGGGCGGCCAATGGGTGGGCTTCGTGGTGTCCAGCACCGCCAAAACGGCCAGCTTCAAGTAATACGGATTCCGTTTGTTTCGTGTAGGAACCGGGAGAGCGCCGGTTCCCACACTCCACGTCCGGAACCCGTTTTTCTCTTTCTCGCTCCGCTCGGATTTCCAGGTGTTTCCAACACCTTTCAATCGGAGTCCGTATAAGCCCCCTTCCGGGGCGGGCGGCCTTCTGCGGGCCCAAGCCTAGGCCGGATCGCGGAACGTAATCCTGCCACCGCCGCACATGCGGCATTGCCCAGCCCCGTTCATCATTTTCCCCTATGTTGAGGGCGTGACTGGGGAACAGGGCGTGGGAAGCACAACGGCTGGAGGGGGGCGCATCCTGATCTACGGTCTGGGGCGCAGTGGGCGCGGCGCGGCGCGGTTTCTGGCCGCCGAGGGCTGGGCGGCCCAGTGGCACGATGCCCGGCCCTCGGCCGAGGATCTGGCGCTAATGGAAGATCTGCACTTCGGGCGCGGTGACGTGAATGACCTGTACCGGACCGTGGTGGCCGCGCCCGGCGTGCCCATCGATCATCCGGACCTGCAACGCCTGCGCGGACGCGGCGCAGAAGTGATCGGCGAGGTGACGCTGGCCGCCCGCCTGCGCCCGGCGCTGCCCATTGTGGGCGTAACCGGCACGGCGGGCAAGGGCGGGACCACGGTGCTGATCGCCTCGCTGCTGCGGGCCTGCGGCGTGAACGCGCGCGAGGGCGGCAACATCGACCCGCCGCTGCTGGACGTGGTGGACGCGGCGGAGGTGGCGGTGGCCGAACTGTCCAGCTTTCAACTGGAACGGGTGCCGGGCCTGCGCCTGCCGGTGGCCGTGATCACCAACCTGGGCGTGGACCATCTCGACCGCCACCGCACGGTGGACGCCTACCACGCCGCCAAGCTGAACATCACGGCGGGGCAGCAGGAAGGCGACGTTCTGATCGTGCCCGAGGGCCTGACCGTCCGCACGCGGGCGGAGGTGCGGACCTTCTCCCCGGCGCGGCTGGTGCTGGGCAGCGGCGAGAGCGTCCTGCCCACCGCCGAGCTGCCCGCATCCATCCATCCGGCCAACGCCGCCGCCGCGCTGCTGGCCGCCGAGGCAACGCTGCTGCGGCTGGGCCGTCCGGTCCCGGTGGACGTGCTGGCCGCCGCCCTGCGGGCCGCCCAGCCGCAGCGGGGCCGCTTCGAGACGGTGGCCCGGCTGGGCGGCGTGGGCTTTATCGACGACAGCATCGCCACCCGCACCATTGCGGTGCAGGCCGCGCTGGAACGCGCCGCGCCGCCGATTGCCTGGCTGGTGGGCGGGCGCGACAAGGGCGCGGACCTCGCCCCGCTGCGCGAAGCCGCGCGGGGCCGGGTCAAGACGGTGATCGCGTTCGGCGAGGACGGCGAGACGCTGGCCCGTGGGCTGGGCCTGCCCTTCGTGACGGTGCCCGGCGCGGACGGCGACGAGACCATGCGGGCCGCCGTGCGGGCGGGTCTGGACGCACTGAACGGCAGCGGCACCGTGCTGCTGGCCCCGGTGGGCACCAGCTTCGATCAGTTCCGCGACTATGCCCAGCGCGGCGACAGTTTCCGGCGCGCGGCGCGGGCGCTGACGGACGCAGAGGCCCGCGCGTGAGCATCCAGCTGATCATCGCGCAGGTGCTGCTGATGGTGCTGGGCCTGCTGGGGGTGGCCGCCGCACGCCCGGACCTGATCGTGGAACACGCCTGGAAAACGGCGCTGGCGCTGGGCATCACCTTTCTGGTGGCCCGGCTGCGGCCCAAGAGCTTTTTAAAGCTGGGGCCGCCGTTCTGGGCGCTGACGCTGGTGCTGCTGATCCTGGTGCTGTTTGTGGGGGTGGGCACCGAGGAGAGCAGCGCCACCAAACGCTGGCTGGACCTGGGCGGCCCCCTGCGGTTCCAGCCGTCCGAACTGGCCAAGCTGGGACTGGTGATGATGCTGGCCTCGTTCTTCTCGCGCCGGGGCGTGCAGAACAAGCTGGTCAGCGCCACCCTGATGATTCTGATCACCACCGGGCTGGTCTTCGCCGAGCCGGACCTGGGCAGCAGCGTCTTGATGTTCGGGCTGGGCATCATCTTGATGTACGCCGCCGGGGTGCGCATCAGCAACATCACCGGCTTTCTGTTCGCGCTGGGGCTGGCGGCGCTGCCGCTGTTCTCGCGGTATCTGGAGCAGCATCCCTACATCCTGGCGCGCTGGCAGGGCCACCAGGCGCGGGACGAGGAGCGGGCGGTGGGCCTGGACCAGATCGGCTTCGCTCACCGCGACCTGACCTGGGGCGGCTGGTGGGGTCAGGGACCGGACGGGCGGCGCTACGAGTATTTCGCCGCCCACACCGACATGGTGGTGGCCTCGGTGGGCTTTACCACCGGGCTGCTGGGCGTGGTCACGCTGCTGTTCTGCTACTGGCTGATCGTGTCGGTGGCGCTGCAGACCTCGCAACTGGCCGCGCGCATCCGGCCCATGACGCCGGAAATCCACGGGGCCAGCATTCTGGCGACCGGCACGATGTTCATGATCGTGGGTCAGGCGCTGGTGAACCTGGCCGTCGCCGCCGGGATCTTTCCGGTCACGGGGGTGCCGCTGCCGCTGGTCAGCTTCGGCTTTTCCAGCATGCTCACCATGAGCGTGGCGCTGGGCATCATCCACTCGGCCCTGCGCGAGGTCAGGCGCAACCTGCCCGAAACGGACGCCCGGCCCGCCGAGGGGACGGCAGACCGGCGCGAGGAGCTGGAATTGAGTGCCGAATAGCGCCGGCAGACCAGGGAGACGTCAGACGGAAATTGCTGACGCCTCTGCCACTGCGGGAACACCTGTTTCGGGTGTGGCGCACGGTCCCCACAGCGCAGACCCGCAGGGCAGCCCGCCGGCCAGCGTGAGGGCGCGGTCGGTGACGAAGGTCTGCACCTGCAGGCGCGCCGCCCGCGAGCGGGCCGCCTGGGCCAGCGCCGGGCGGTCGGCGTAGTCCAGCGCGCAGACGTTCAGGCCCAGGGCGCGCAGTTCGCCGAGCCAGTGGGCGGTGTAGGCCAGCCCCTGCGCGTCCAGCGCGGCGTAGGCCGGGGTGTGGGTGGTGGAAAAGCCCTCGAACAGCACCCCGTCCACCAGCCGCGCCAGCCCCGGCAGCAACCCGAAGCCCCGGTTTGACAGCAGGGTCACGTGCGGAAAGGCAGCCCGCAGCGTCTGCACCAGCGCCAGCGTGCCCTCCGGGTCCGCGCTGTCCAGGGTATCGAGAATCAGCCCATCGGCGTGCTGAAGTTCCGCGCTGGCGCGGCGCAGCAGCTCGGCCCACCACGCCGGGTTGCGGACATCCACGGTCACGCTGCCCCACTGCGGGTTGACCGCCAGATGGTAGGCCGCGCAGCCGGGGGTGCAGGCGTACTCCCCGTGTGGGTGGTCCTCGCCCACGCTCAGGTATCCCAGCACCCGTGTCCCGCCGCCCCGCAAGGCGGCAAGCTGGGCCGGGGTGTACAGGCTGGTCTGCACGATGACTGTGCGGAAGCCCGCCAGCGTCTTCAGGGCCTGCGGGGTGGGCGGGCCGTAAAAGACGCTCAGGGGCAGGTGAGGCGAGAGCGGTGGAATCACCGTGAGCAAACCCGCACCGGCCCTACCTGGGGGTGACCGCGACGTTGACGGTGCCGTTCACCGTGCTGGACAGCGCCCGGTACGCGCCGTAGGGGGTGCCCGAGTTCGCGCCGGTCAGGGTGGCGGGCACGCTGCCGCCGCGGCTGCTGATCGCCACCACGTTGGTCGTGCGGTCCCACACGGCCCCCAGCGTCCCGGCGGCCTTGGCCTTTTCTTCCAGGGTGTGGCTCTTCAGGTAGTCGCCCAGCTGATCCCAGTGGTAGGTGTTCAGCGGCAGGGTGCTGTACCGGCTGTATTTGGTCAGCGCCGCCCGCACCCAGTCGCTGGCCACGCTCTTGCCCAGGGCGTACTGGTTCAGGTTGGTCTGGTGCAGGTAGTGGGGGAAGGCGCCGCCGCCCAGCATGTGGTTCAGGGCCAGGTCGCTTTCCTTGTCCAGGAACTCGGTGTAGCTCAGGGCATGGTCCCAGTAGGGCCGGGTGCCGCCGGGAGCGTAGATGCTGTTGTAGGACTTCAGTACTTCGGCGGGGTTGGTGACGTGGTAGTGCATGTTGATCGGCCAGCGTGGCACCAGGAACAGGTTCGGATTCAGCGGATGCTGCACGCCGCAGGTGACGCAGGAGGCGTCCCACTGACTGGCGACGCTGTGATCGGCCCCCAGGTAACGCACCCCGGCGCTGTCGGCGGCCGCGAGCATGTTGGGATTGCTGCGCGTCAGTCCCAGGTCCTGCTTGGGCAGGTTCACGTCGTCGTCGTTGTGGGTGCCGTCGTCGCTGGGGTCCATATTGCCCAGGCCGCTGTGCTCGCCGGTGACCAGACTCTTGCGGTTGACCGGCAGGCCCAGCTTGCTGCCGATGGTGAAGTTGCCGGCGATCTGCTCGCTGGCCGTCTTGTAGTCGATCACGTCCAGCCGCAGGTGGTCTTTGGTGTGGTTGACCCAGTCGAAATCATTTTTCAGGCATTTGCTGATGCTGGTCAGCTGATCCGAGCCGAGCCAGTAGAACAGGCAGGACCCGAGGGACGACGTTTTGGCCCCGCCACCGTTGAAGACCAGGGCATACCTGAACTGGCTGGCCACCTTGAAATCCTTGCGGAGGTCGTTCTGCTGGTAATCCACCGAGATCAGGTCGCCCGCGCTCACGCGGAAGGGCTTGGCGTACAACTGTCCGGTGGCCGAGTTCAGGTGATCGCCCGCCGAGAAGAAGTCGTCGATGTCGACCTGCAGGAAGCGGCGGTGCTCCCCCAGATGCACGCCTTTGGTCAGCCACTGCACCAGACCGTAGCCCAGCAGCTGGGTGTGCAGCAGGGCCGCGTTCTGGGAGGTGGTGATCAGCAGGCGTTCACGCCCGTCGGCAGCGGTGCTGGTGGCGGCCAGCACCCGGCCCTGCGGATCGGTCAGTAGCGGCGTGGTGGTCACACCAGTAACGGGTTCCAGCGCGGACGGATAGCTGTAGGCGTACTGAATCGGCAGCGCCGTACCCGTCAGGTCCGTGAAAATCCCTTTTCCTGCGGCGTTGGGCGTCATGGAAGTGGTGGAGGTCTCCGCCCCCGGCACGGCCCGAAGACCGTAGTCTTCCGGCGCGACACCGGGGTAGCCGTACAGGGCCAGTTGCCGCACCTTGTAGGCCGCCTCGTACGCGAACAGGGTCTCCCACTCACTGCTGTCCAGGGCACTGATGTACACGCCGGAAGTGGGCTGCGTCAACAACGCGTTGCTGGTCAGGATCACGCCCTGGTATTTCCCGGTGCCGTCGGCGTTGATCAGCCGGGACTGGTCCAGGGTCTGCCCGCTGGCGTCCAGCACGTCATAGGGCACGCCGCTCTGCTGCAACATGGCCCTGGCGCTGTCGAGGCCGAAATCGCCCTCACCACTGCTCAGAACCAGCACCCGGAGTTCGACTTTGTCAGTCTGGGCGTTGGCTGGCAAGGCCTGGGCGCTCAAGCGGGTGCCCCGGGGAATGGTGGCCGCCCCCAGCCGGGCGTCTCTCGGCAGATCACGGAAGGTGGGAGCGGGGTCCGGCGCATGCACATGGCCTGACACGACGGGCACATTGTCGAACGCGGGTTCCACCGTGTCTGGTCCGACGGCCACAGGCCGGGTGCCGAGGTCCTCGGCGGAACCGGGCACCGGGTTTGCGCCATTGACCGTGCCGGGGGCCTGCGGACCAGCGCAGGCGGCCAGCAGCAGGGTCAGGGACAGGGCGGACAGCAGGGTTTGTGGCTTCATAGCAGGACTCCTCAACAGTGTGATGCGGTCTCAAAAGGTGGATGCGGAGAAAACAGGAGATGCGGAACGGTGGGCCAGTCTTACTGGGGCGTGACGGCCACCGTCTTGGTTCCCGACAGGTTCACGGCGGCAATCCGGTAGGCACCGTAGGGCACTCCGGTGCTCGCGCCAGTGAGGGTGAGGGGGACCGCTCCAGCCGCAAGGTTGCTCAGGACCACTGCATTGGTTTTGCGGTCCCACACGCCACGCAGCGTGCCCGCCGCCTTGGCCTTTTCTTCCAGGGTATGGCTCTTCAGGTAGTCGCCCAGCTGATCCCATGTGTAGGTGTTCAGGGGCAGCGTGCTGTACTGGCTGTACTTGTCCAATGCCGCGCGTGCCCAGTCGCTGGCCAAGCTCTGTCCGGGAGCGTACTGGCGCAGATTGGGCTGGTGCATGTAGTGTGGAAAGGCGTAGCCGCCCAGAATGTGGTTCAGGGAGAGGTCACTGTCCTTGTCCATCACCTCGGCGTAACTCAGGGCGTGATCCCAATACGGGCGGATACCGCCGGGAGCATAGATGCTGTTGTAGGAAGCGGTGACCTCGGCGGGCGTGGTGACGTGGTAGTGCACGTTGGTGGGCCAGCGCGGCACCAGGAACAGATTGGGGTTCAGTGGGTGCTGCACGCCGCAGGTGGCGCAGGAATCATCGCGCTGACTGGCGACGCTGTGGTCCGAGGCAATAAAGCGCACCCCGGCGCTGACAGCAGCCGCGAGCATGTTGGGGTTGCTGCGGCCCAGGCCCAGATCCTGCTTGGGGCCGACCGTGGCCTCGTCGTTGTGGGTGCCGTCGTCGCCGGGGTCCATGTTGCCCAGCCCGCTGTGTTCGCCGGTCACCAGGCTCTTCTTGCTGAGGGGCAGGCCCAGCTTGGCGGCGATGGTCAGGTTGCCGCCGACCTGCTGCTTGACCGTCTTGAGATCCATCACGTCCAGACGCTGGTGATCACGGGTGTGGTTGACCCAGTCGAAGCTGCCCATCACGCACTTGCTCACGCTGGTCAGCAGGTCCACCGTCCTGACTGCCAGACTGCACGAGGCCGGAGCGTTGGGGAACGCGCCGCCGCCGTTAAAAGCCAACGCGTAGCGGAAGGCAACCGCCACCGGATAGTCCTGCCCGATCCGTGTCTGTTGATCCCGCGCCGACAGCATGTCGGAGCCGCTCAGGCGGAAGGTGGTGGTATACACCAGGCCGGTCTGCGCGTTCAGGTGGTCGCCATCCGAAAAATAGTCGTCGATGTCGACCTGCAGGAAGCGGCGGTGCTCCCCCAGATGCACGCCTTTGGTCAGCCACTGCACCAGTCCATAGCCCATCAGCTGGGTGTGGCGCAGGTAGGGGTTCTGGGCGGTGGTGATCAGCAGGCGTTCACGCCCGTCGGCAGCGGTGCTGGTGGCGGCCAGCACCCGGCCCTGCGGATCGGTCAGCAGCGGCGTGGTGGTCACGCCAGGAACAGCCTCAAGGGCGGACGGGTAGCTGTAGGCGTACTGAACCGGCAGGGTCACATCGGTCTTTAGGTCCTTGAAGACACCCAGCCCCGCACTGCTGGGCGTCATGGAGGTGGTGGAGGTTTCCGCCCCCGGCACGGCCCGAAGACCGTAGTCTTCCGGCGCGACACCGGGGTAGCCGTACAGGGCCAGTTGCCGCACCTTATAGGCCGCCTCGTACGCGAACAGGGTGTCCCACTCGCCGCTGTCCAGGGCGCTGGTGTACACGCCGGGACTGGTTTCAGCCACCAGGGCGTTGCTGGTCAACATGATCCCCTGGTACTTACCGGTGCTGTCCGCGTTGATCAGGCTGCCCTGCCCCAGGGTCTGCTGACTGGCGTTCAGCACGTCGTAGGGCACGCCGGCCTGCTGGAGCATGGCCGTGGCGCTGTCCAGCCCGAAATCGCCCGCGCCGCTGCTGACCACCAAGACTCGCAGATCCACCTTGTCGGTCTGGGCATTGCCCGGCAGCGTCTGGGCCCTCAGGCGGGTGGCTTTGAGGATGGTGGCCTCGCCCAGACGGGCGTGGGTGGGCAGGTTGCCCGGCTTGGGGTCTGGGGGAATGACCGTGATCTCGTCGTTGTGATTCGTGCTGTGGTCCCGGTTGTAATCGCTGCGCGGCACAAGGGTCTGACCCGAATCATCGGGAAGATCGGCCCCAGGCGGAAGCGCCGTCACCGTGGATGACGGCGAACCACCGCAGGAGGCCAGCAGCATGGACAGGGTTAGGGCGGACAGCAGCAGGACTTTTTTCTTCAAGGGCAGGTTCCTCGGGGCGGAAGGCGAAGGGGGAGTCAGAATGGGTTCAACGGGTCACGATGAAAAGCAGGAACCTTCAACCCGGCACAGGCGATCTGGCTTCAGTGGGCTCCAGTCCACACAAAAGCGAGTCGAGCGAGTCGTGAAAGGTGTGGCGCAACGTGAAGCCACTGTCCCGCAGGCGTGAAATGTCGGCGCGCTGGTACGGCACGTCGCCGCTGCGGGGGCTGCCGGGGGCGTCTTCCAGAATCTGGCCCCGGAACCCGGTCAGGGTCACCAGGCCGTCCACCAGATCGCGCACCGGACGGGCCTGCCCACTGCCCATGTTGACCACGCCGCTCAGGTCCGAGGTCAGGGCGTGTACGGCGGCGCGGGCGACGTCACGGGCGTCCACGAAATCGCGCCGCGCGCCCAGCGGGCCGAAGCGCACCGTGTCCTGACCGGCGCGCGTGGCCTGGGCCAATTCGCGGGCGGCGCGGCCCGGCAGGGTTCCGGCACCGAGACCCGCGCCCAGCGGATTGGTCAGCCGCAGGACGGCGGCCTGGACGCGCCCGCTGCGAAGCGCCTCCTTGATCAGGACGGTGCCGGCCAGCTTGGACGCGCCGTAGGGCGACAGGGGCCGCGCCGGATCGTCCTCGCGCGAGGCGTGGCCCTCCGGCACCGCCCCGTACTCCGCGGCCGAACCCAGATGGACCAGCTTCACGTTCACGCGCGCCGCCTCTTCCAGCAGGCGTGCGGGCAGCAGGGCATTGGCACGGGCCAGTTCGCTGGGGCTGCCCGCAGTGCGCCCGGCCGCGTTGATCACGCCCGCGACGCCGTCCAGCAGGGCGTCCCAGTCGGCGCGTGTGGCCGCCGTCAGGTCGCCCGGCGGGGGGACGCGCACCGCCTGTCCGGCCGTCTCAAGGGCCGCCAGAATGCGGCGGCCCAGAAAGCCGCGGGCGCCCAGCACCAGCACCTGGCCGGACAGAGAGACGGGCGAACGGCCAGCGTCCGGCATCTCAGTCCGCGGCGCTCAGGGTCAGGTGCGGCAGCAGGATCGCCGACATCTCCTCCCACTCGCGGTTGGCCATGTCGTAGTCCTCCGGACGGCCGATGTCCAGCCAGTACCCTCCGAACAGGTCGCTGCCGGGAAACTGCCGGGCGGCCAGCAGGTCCAGCATCAGCGTGTCGAAGCCCAGCACCTGTCCCGGCGTGTAGCCGCGCAGGGTCTGGCGGGTCACGGCGTAGATGCCCATGCTGACCTGAAAGTGCACGGTGGGCTTCTCGCGGAAGGCGACGATCTGACTGCCGGTCTCGTCGATGTCCAGCACGCCAAATTCACTCTTGATCTCGCGGTTGTAGGTCGCCACCGTCACCGGGCGGTCCGACTGGATGTGGCGCTGCAGGAAGGTGCCGTAGTTCAGGTTGGTCAGCACGTCGCCGTTCATCACCAGAAAATGCTCGGGCAGGGTGTCCAGCACGTTCAGCACCGGGCCGATGGTGCCCAGCGGGGTTTCCTCGTCGGTGTAGTCCACCTGCAGGCCGTAGCGGCTGCCGTCGCCCACGAAGGCGCGGATCAGGTGACCCATGTGCCCCACCGCCAGCGTGACCGAGGTGAAGCCGTGCGCGCGCAGCTGGTACAGCACGATTTCCAGAATCGAGTAGGTGTCGCCGATGGGCACGAGCGGCTTGGGAACGCAGGTGGTGTAAGGGCGCAAACGGGTGCCTTTTCCTCCGGCCAGGATAACTGCGTGCATAGGCTCCTCCTTTCCTGCCCAGGGAGAAGCAGGAATGAATCTGGGGTGAACTTTGAATGAGGCGTCGTTGTTGTCGTCGATCAGCTGAGCATCAGATGCGTTTCAGAGAGGTTTCAGACCGTTAATTAACGCTCAGTTCTCTCTTAGACTTTTCTCTCAGACGGTGTACTGATCGACGCGGTACCGGGCCAGGTTAACGGGATCGGTGAACCACTCGGCGGTGCGCTTCAGCCCCTCTTCCAGCGTGAATTCAGGCTGCCAGCCGGTCAGGCGGCTCAGCTCGGTGTGGTCGGCGAGCAGGCGCATCACCTCGCTGCCCTCGGGGCGCAGGCGCAGGTCCTCCTGGGTCACGTTCAGCTGTGCGCCCATCACCTGACCGATCAGTTTTACGGTGTCGCCCACGGTGATCTCGCGGCCCGATCCGGCGTTCAGCGTGCGGCCCAGCACCTCGTCGCCCGCCTCACCCACGGCGCGGAAGGCTCGGGCGGTGTCGGCGACGTAATTGAAGTCGCGGGTGGGCCGCAGGTCGCCCAGCCGGATCTCGCGCCGGCCCGCCGCCACCTGAGAGATGATGGTGGGAATCACCGCGCGGGCGCTCTGGCGCGGGCCGTAGGTGTTGAAGGGCCGCAGGGTCACCACCGGCAGCCCGAAGCTCAGGTGGTAGCTCTCGGCCAGCTTGTCGGCCCCGATCTTGGTGGCCGAGTACGGCGATTGGCCCTGCAAGGGGTGGCTTTCGTGAATGGGCGCGGTGCGGGCGGTGCCGTAGACCTCGGAGGTCGAGGTGTGAACGACGCGGCCGGTGCCCAGATCGCGGGCGGCCTCCAGCACGTTCAGGGTGCCGGTGATGTTGGTCTCCACGTAGGAGCGCGGCGCGACGTAGGAATACGGAATGGCGATCAGGGCGGCCAGGTGGTACACCGTCCGGGCGTCCCGCATCAGCGCCCGCACGCTGCCGGCGTCGCGCACGTCGCCCAGTTGGACCTCCACGTGCTGCATCGTCTCGGCAGGCACGGTGTCCAGCCAGCCGTAGGACCCCTGCGAGTTGTAGATCGCCATGGCCCGCACGCGGTAGCCCGCGCGGACCAGTTCCTCGGTCAGGTGCGAGCCGATAAAGCCGTCCGCGCCGGTCACGGCCACCAGCGGGCGCTGGGCAGAGGTGGGGGACTGGGGGCCGGGCAGGGTGGTCTGGGTCATCAGCGGTAACTCCTGGGGTCAGAGAGGGTATGGAGGGTGGGAAACAGCAGGGCGAGCAGTGTGAGCAGGGCGAACAGGGGGGGCGGCAGGCCCAGCGCCAGGGCGGCGGCGCCCAGCACCCAGACGGCTGTCAGGAAGGCCAGTCGGCGCTGGTTGGCCAGCCAGGAGCTGAGCAGCAGTCCGGCGCT
Organism: Deinococcus radiopugnans ATCC 19172; assembly: GCF_006335125.1. Lineage (NCBI taxonomy): Bacteria > Thermotogati > Deinococcota > Deinococci > Deinococcales > Deinococcaceae > Deinococcus > Deinococcus radiopugnans. The sequence goes on along the minus strand of NZ_VDMO01000003.1, from coordinate 125,533 downwards.
GTACAGCGTGACGGTCAGCAGTGTGGTCTGCAGGTGGATGGGCAGGGGCAGCAGCGCCAGAACCACCAGCGCTGCTCCCAGTGCCACGCCGTAGCCGGCAGCCCCCAGCAGCACGGTGGGCAGCCCCACCCGGCGCAGGTCCGGCAGGGTCCGCAGGGTCCGGGCCGCCACCTGCAAGCGTTCCTGGACGTGCCACACCCCGGCTTCCAGCAGGCCCGCGCCCAGGATCACCGGCAGCAGCGGCCAGGTGCCGGTCCGCACGCTCAGGGCCACGAAAGCGGCGGCCATGGCCCAGCCGTACGCGGCGTGCGGCAGATGCGGGCGCAGGGTGGTGAGCCCCGCCGGCAGGCTGCCGCGCGGGCGGGTCACGTTCAGGGCCGTGAGGGTGGGCACGGCGGCCAGCAGCGCCAGCCCGAACAGCGCCGCCGGGCGCGATGGCAGCGCCAGGACGACTCCGGCGGCCAGCAGCGGACTGGCAAAGGCCCCCGCGAACTGCCCGAGCCGCCCCAGCGACAGCAGCACGCCCGCCGCGCCGCTGGACAGGGCCACGGCGCCGCCCACCCGCGCGCCGGTGGGCACGTCGCCGCCCAGGGCCGCCGCGACCACGGCCCCGCCCAGCAGGCCGGCGCCCGCGCTGACCAGCAGCGTGCCCCGCAGCGCACGCCCCGGCACCGCGAACGGTTCGGCGTAACGCACGCCCGCCACCGTCATGGTCCAGCCCCAGCCGAAAGCGGCGGCCAGCACGAAGGCCGCCTTGGCCTCCGCGCCCAGTGCCCCGGCGATCAGCAGGCCGGCCAGCCCCGGCAGCAGGTACATCGGCCCACGCAGCAGCATCTGCCAGGGAAAGGCCGGGGTGGTGGGTGTCGGCAAGCGGTCCAGCGCGCCCCCGGTGCCCTTCTGCCGGTACAGCATCTCGGCGGCGTCGAACAGGCCGTCTGCGCCGTAGCGGTCCCGCAGCACCTCGTCGCCCAGCCCGTCGGCTTCCAGGTAGGCGGCCAGTTCCTCGGCGTCCACGGCGTTCGAGCGGTCGGCGGCCAGCTTCAGGTCCACCTCACGCAGCCGCTCCGGCAGTTCGCCGGGCAGATGCAGCCGGGTGCTGGTCGTGCTGACCCGCGTCCCCGTGTGCAGGGAAGTGGACGAGGGGCGCCGGGACGCGCCATGCTCTGAGGCCCCACGCTGCGCCGCCAGCTCCCGGAACACGCCCAGCGGCCCGGACACTGCAACCGGCGTCTGGTCCACCGGACCACCCGGCGCCGTCGCCCGGTCCTTCCCGGCTGGCCCGAGCAGGCCGCCACGGACCACGTCGCCGCTGCGCGACCCGGTCACGACAGGGCCTCCCCGGCGATCACCAGCGGGTAGGCCCGGCGGTAGGCGTCCAGGCAGCCGTCGAGAGTGAACAGCTCCATGACCCGCTCGCGGGCGGCGCGGCCCAGGCGGGCGCGCAGCGGCGCGTCGTCCAGCAGCCGGGTCAGGGCGCTGGCCACGCCCAGCACGTCGCGCGGGCGCACGATCAGCCCGGCGTCGCCCACCGCCTCGGGCACGCCGCCCACGCGGGTGGCCACCGGGGGGCGGCCCATCGCCATCGCCTCGATCACGGTGTATGGAAAGCCCTCGCTGACGCTGGTCAGGGCCACCACCTGCCCGGCGCGGTAGGCATCGGTGATGTCGTCGATGCGGCCCTCGAAGGTCACGTTCCCGGTCAGGTTCAGCTGCCGGGTCAGGCTCTGGCACCGGAACAGGTAGTCCTCGTTGCCCGCCGGGGTGCCGCCGAACAGCCGCAGCTGCGCGCCCGCGTTGCGGCGGCGCACCAGATCGAAGGCGCGGATCAGCGTCTCGATGTCCTTCAAGGGATCGATGCGCCCCACCCAGCTCACCACGCTGCCTTCAGGCTCCTGCTCGGCCGGCGGGAAGATGTCGGGGTCAATGCCGTTGTACACGCACTGGATCTTGTCCGGATGCGCGCCCAGGCGCTCTTCCCAGCGGCGGTTGTAGTGCGAGCCCGGCAGCACCAGCGTGGCCTCGCGGTAGACCAGACTGCACAGCAGGCGGTAGAAGCGCAGCAGCAGGCCTTTGAAGCCGGGACTGTAGGCGCTGCGGCGAAACTCCATGTAGCGTTCGCGCAGGTACACGCCGTGCTCGGTCAGCACGAAGGGGGTGCCGTGGGTCCACAGGCCATGCAGCGCCAGCAGGCCCGCGAAACCGTTGCTGACGGCGTGCCCCACCTGCGCGTGCGGGGCTGCGTGCCCCAGCGGGCGCAGCGCGTGCTCCAGCCACCCCAGAACGTCCAGGGCGTCGGCCACGGTCGGCTGCGGCAGGCGGGCATCGTCACGCCGACGACTGCCTGCCTGCCGGGTCGCGTGCCCGGCCCAGGTGTCCAGCGTCAGCCGGGCCAGCCGTGGCGTGTCCAGCAGCGCCGTGAACCCGCCGTGCTGGCCCAGACTGCTGAACAGCTGCAGGCCCGCCCCGAACAGCTCCAGATCCAGGGTACACAGGCCGTCCAGCACCGCCAGATAGGCTTCCTCGGCGTCACGGCGGCGGGCGGCGTCCACCCGAAACGGCGCGGGAGGCGGCGTCCCCCACAGCGGCACCTGCGTGAAGCTCACGTTGTCCGGCATCGGGACCGCCGCGTGCGTGAACGGAAGGCCGGAGATGGCCTGCACCTCGAACCGGTGATCGCCCAACCCCCGCACCAGTTGGTCCACCCACACGCTGACGCCGCCGTGGGCCTGCGGGTAGGTGCCCTCGGTGTACAGCGCGATGCTCGGCGCCCCGGTGTGGATGGAAAAGGTCATACAACGGTCTCCAGAAAACACATGAGAAAAGCCAGATGACAACGTAAGAAAGGACGTGTAAAGCGCAAGGCACAGGGAGTCAACAGAGGAAAAACATACATACTCTAACCCACACCGTGAAAAATTCGGCCCTGATCTTCAGGGGAACCCCCATCTGGGGGCAGGGCGGAAAGCTGCGCTACGCCGGTCAATATTGGTTCAGTCGCGTTAAAAAATCGCTTAAGTCGGTCAGCATGAGCCGCGAATGAGGCAGAAATGATCGTAGCCCAGTTGGCTGGTCAGACAGAACGGGCTGAAAGGACCTTTGCCATAATTTTTCAGAATCGGATGGCTGCAGGCCGCGCGGCTGACCTGAGCGAGACTGGCGAACCTCACCATAGGCATGACCGAGGCCGCAGCAGATTCAAACCGGGGGCGCAGGCAACGGGAGGCCGGCTCCTCCGCCGAGTTCCCCCTCCGCCACACGGCGGGACGGAATTCAGTCACAGGGTCAGGTTGGAGACCCGACGACTCGCGTAACATATTCGGACCTCGCTCCTCTCTTAGGGCCGGGGAGAGCCCGCCCGCACCGCTGACCCCACCCCTTCCGAGGTTGCCCGCTGCCCATGAAACAGACCCAGGCATGACCCAGCTCCAGACCCTGCGCCATACCTTTGACCCCGCCGACGTGACCGTGCAGCTGCGCGCGGCCACCCCCCGGCTGGTGGGCGTGACCGAGAAGGAGAAGCTGCTACGGCAGGGCGTGTCCTACGGCGGCCTGCTGACCCCCGAAACCCGCCCCAGCGCGGTGCAACAGGCGGCTTACCAGGACGCCCTGCGGCGCAACGGCCCGCGCGTCGCCGGGCTGATCGCCGCCCTGACCACGCACCTGTTGACCGCAGTGCCGCGCCCGGTGCTGGTGTCGCTGGCCCGCGCGGGCACGCCGGTGGGCTGCGCCATGACCCGCTTTGCGCGGCGACGCGGTAGACCACTGCCCCACCACACCCTGAGCATCATCCGGGGCAGCGGCATCGACCGGGAGGCGCTGCGCCGGATCATGCAGGCGCATCCGGGGGCCACCCTGGTCTTCGTGGACGGCTGGACGGGCAAGGGCAGCATTGCCGGGACGCTGTCTGCCAGTCTGCCCGCTGGTGTGCCGCCGCTGCTGGCGGTGCTGAGCGACCCGGCAGGCGTGGCCGATTTCGCTGCCACCCACGACGACCTGCTGCTGCCGCACGCCGCCCTGAACGCCACCGTCAGCGGGCTGCTCAGCCGCACCTTTGTGGACGCCGATATCCCAGACGGGCAATTGCACGGCGTCCGGACGGAAGACCATCTGCGTGCCGACGACGTGACCGGGGAGTATCTGGCCGCGCTGGACGCCCTCGATCCGGGCACAGCCTCCCCACTTGATTCCGGCCCCCGCCCCGTGCGGCCCTACGACGCGGTGCTGGCGCTGGCCTCCAGCCTGGGCGTTCACGACCCACATCTGGTCAAGCCCGGCGTGGGCGAGGCCACCCGCGTGTTCCTGCGCCGTCAACCGGCTGGGCTGCTGCTGCGTGACGCTGGCCATCCCGACACGCGCCACCTGCACGCGCTGGCGCAGGCGGCGGCCATTCCAGTGACCCTCCACCCCGAGCTGCCGTATCTGGCGGCCGCCCTGATCGCCCCCGGCCCCCGCACTGGAGAGGACGCATGACCACGCTGCTTTCGCCCGCCGTGACTCTCAATCCCTGGCAGCTGGGGGCCAGCCTGTACACGCCCGCCACCCGGCCCGACCTGCTGGCGCTGGGGACGGGACGCTACGAGGCGCTGACCAGCCTGATCTACTGCACCGAGGACGCCGTGCTGGAGGCCGACCTGCCGCTGGCGCTGGAGAATCTGGCGCGTGTGCTGCCGCTGCTGCCCCCGCCGGGGGTGGGGCCGCTGCGCCTGATCCGCGTGCGCAACCCGGCGGTGCTGGCGCAGGTGTTGACGCTGGACTTGCGCGGCATCAGCGCCTTCGTGCTGCCCAAGATTCACGCGGGCAATCTGGGCGCGTACCTGCAGGTGCTGGACAGCTCGGCCTGCCCCCGCCTGCCGCTGCTGCTGACCCTGGAAACTCCCGAGGCCCTGAGCGAGGCGCACATGACCCGGCTGCGCGACCTGATTCTGGAAGGCGGCCACGGCCCGCGCGTGGCCGCGCTCAGGATTGGCGGCAATGACCTGATGCACGCGCTGGGCGTGCGCCGCAAACCGGGCCGCACCCTGTACGAGGGGCCGCTGGAACGGGTGATCGGCATGCTGCTCGGCGTGTTCAAACCGCACGGTTTCGCTCTATCCAGCCCGGTGTACGAGGTCTTCGGCGACCTGTCCACGCTGGCCCGCGAACTGGAACAGGATCTGGAGTACGGCCTGTGCGGCAAGACCATCATCCACCCGGCGCAACTGCCGACCGTGCTGGAGGCCTACCGCGTGGCCGAGGCTGATCTGCTGGAGGCGCAGGCCATCCTCGCGCCGGATGCTCCCGCCGTGTTCCAGATGAACGGGCGCATGTGTGAGCCGGCCACCCACACCCGCTGGGCCAGCGACATCCTCTGCCGCGCCGGGCTATACGGGGTACTGGAGCCGCAGCGCCACGAGGCCCTGCATTTCTGACCACCGTACCGACCCAGGCTGTCCAGCACGCAGGAACCTTCTCCAGTCCGGCCCACGGCACTCGGGTTTTATGAGAGCAGTTTTAAGGAGTCTGCATCCCAGGCCTGATACCTTCAAGGGTAAGGTCAGCACTTTTCTGGACTCAGGTCTGGCCTCAACGTTTTCGCCTCTCCAAGCTCCACATTCAGGAGGAACACGGTATGGGCTTCTTAGATCGGCTCAAGGCAATGGGCGCGCAGGCAGGCAAGGAAGCGCAGGATACCTGGAGCCGCTTCAACAACGGCGCCTTTGCGGACGCCACCATGGCCGCCTGCGCGTTGATCGGCGCAGCGGACGGCAAGATCGACCAGATCGAGCGCAGCCGCACGGCGCAGTTCATCACCACCAGCGACAAACTCAAGGCCTTTAACGTCTCGGATCTGCGCGAGAAGTATGACCGCTACTGCGACAAGATCACCGCCGATTTCGACTTCGGCAAGATCGAGCTGATGCAGGCCATCGGCAAGGTGGCGGGCAAGCCGGATCAGGCCCGCGCGGTGGTGCAGCTCGCGGTGGTCATCGCCAACGCGGACGGCGACTTCGACGAGAAGGAAATGGGCGTGGTGCGCGAGATTGCCCAGGCCCTGCGACTCGACCCTTCCGAATTCAACGTCTGAAACAGTTTTTCCCCCAAGACTCATTCCCCTTCTAGGAGGCACCCCATGGCAGTATCACTGAAAAAAGGCGGCAACGTTTCCCTGAGCAAGGAGGCCCCCGGTCTCAGCGCCATCACTGTCGGTCTGGGCTGGGATCCCCGCGCCACCGACGGCAAGGAATTCGACCTGGACGCGAGTGCGTTTACCCTCAAGGCCGACGGCAAGGTGCGCGCCGACGGCGACTTCATTTTCTACAACAACAAGACGTCCAGCGACGGCAGCGTCGTGCACAACGGCGACAACCGCACCGGCGCGGGCGAGGGCGACGACGAGACCATCGACATCGACCTGAACAAGGTGCCTGCCGACATCGACAAGGTGGCGATTGCCGTGACCATCGACGAGGCCGACACCCGTGGGCAGAGCTTCGGCCAGGTGGGCGGCGCCTTTATCCGCGTGATCAACAAGGACAACGGCTCTGAGATCGCGCGCTACGACCTCTCGGAGGACTACAGCACCGAGACCGCCGTGATCTTCGGCGAGATCTACCGCAACGCGGGCGAGTGGAAGTTCCGCGCGGTGGGTCAGGGCTACGCGGGCGGTCTGGCCCCACTGGCCCGCAACTTCGGCGTCAACGTCTGAGCCACCGTTAAATCACGTCACAGCTCAGAACTTCGGGGAGGTTGGGAACGCGGTTTCCGGCCTCCCCTTTTTCAACCCACTTCATGACCTCTCCACACCGCAAAGGACACCATGCAGACCTTTCAGACCGGGCAGAAAGCCCAACTGAGTACCCTGACGCCGCAGACCCACCTGACCCTGACCGTGCAGGTCACTGGCCCCGCCGCCGAATACGACCTGATTCTGTTCGGGCTGGACGCGGCGGGCCAGCTGAGCGACGACCGTTACATGATCTTCTTTAACCAGCCGCGCAGCCCGGAAGGGGCGCTGGACATGCGCAGCGGCAACCGCAACGAGAAGGTCTTTCAGGTGGACCTGTCGAGCCTGCCCGCCAACGTGCGCCGCCTGAGCCTGGCCTCCACGGTGGACAGCGGCGCCTTCAATGCCATCGACCACGCTGAGGTCACGCTGAGCAGTGGGGGCAGTCCGCTGATGAATTACCGCGTGACCGGGCGCGATTTTCAGCAGCAGAAGGCGATCATGCTGCTGGATCTGTATTTCAAGGACGTGTGGCGCGTGGGGGCGGTGGGCCAGGGATTTAACGGCGGCCTGGAAGCCCTGGTGAAGCACTTCGGCGGTACGGTGGCCGACACCCCTGCCGGACGGCCTCCCCCGCCACCCCCTGCACCTCCCGCCGCGCCGCGTCCCGCGCCCACGCCCGCCGCCACACCCACGCCGCCCGCGCCCACGGTCAACCTGGGCAAGATCACGCTGGACAAGCAGGGGCAGAGCGCCAAGATTTCCCTGCGGAAAGACGGCCAGAAAGACCCGATCCGCGTCAACCTGAACTGGGACAAGGGCGGCGGCTTCCTGCGGGCCGGGGCCGACCTGGATCTGGGCTGCATGTTCGTGATGCAGGACGGCCAGAAGGGTGTGATTCAGGCGCTGGGCAATTCGTTTGGCAGCGACCGTTTCGAGCCGTTCATCCTGCTGGACAAGGACGACCGCAGCGGTTCGTCCAGCGACGGCGAGAACCTGATCATCTTCCGCCCCGACCTGATCCATACCGTCGTGATCTTCGCCTTCATCTACCAGGGCACCTCCGACTTCTCACGGGTCAATGGCCGCCTGACCCTGAAAGACCCGCGCGGCAACGAGATCACGGTGCAGCTCAGCAACCCCGATATGCGCCGCACGTTCTGCGCCATCGCCAGCATCGAGAACGTGGGCGGCGAGGTCAAGATCACCAAGGAAGAGCGGTACTTCAAGGATCACCAGGAGGCCGATCAGCACTTCGGCTTCGGCTTCCGCTGGACGGCGGGGAGCAAATAGGTGGCCGGGCCGACAACGCTTCAGGCGGGCCAGCGTGTGCCGCTGAGCGTGCTGGGCGTGGGGCAGACCTTTCACGTGAACGTGCGCTGCACGCTGGACGGCGCAGACATCGCCGCCTTCGGCTTGCAGGAGGGCAAGCTGACCGATGACCGCTATATGGTCTTCTTCAACCAGCCACACAGCCCGGAAGGGGCGCTAGAACTGAGCCAGCAGGGCGTGGACACGGCGTTCGACGTAAATCTGGCCGCGCTGCCCGCCGCCATCACCGAGATCTACTTCACTGCCACGCACGACACGGCCGCCATCGCGCAGGCCGGAGCGCTGTCGGTCAGCGTCGGGGACGCGACGTTCGACGTCAAACCCCACCTGAAGGCCGAGAAAGCCGTGATGCTGGTGCGGCTGTACCGCCACGCGGACGGCTGGCGGCTGGCGACGGTGGCGCAGGGCTTTGGCGGCGGCCTGGACGCGCTGGTGCGGCACTTCGGCGGCGAGGTGGAGGACGCGGGGGCCGCCCCGCCCCCACCACCCGCCGCGCCCGCCGTCAACCTGCGTAAGGAGCGCCAGCGCGTGCTGCTGGAAAAGGCCGAGCGCGAGCAGCCGCAGCTGGTCAGCCTGATCAAGACGGCTACGGTCAGTCTGGAGAAACGTGGACTGGCCGAGGCCCGCTACCGTGTGAAACTGGTGCTGGACATCAGCGGCAGCATGGCGCGCGAGTACCGCAGCGGCGCGGTGCAGGCACTGGCCGAGCGTGCCCTGGCGCTGGCCGCCCGCCTGGACGACGACGGCGAGGTGGAGGTCTACCTGTTCGGCATCGGGGCGCACCGCAGCGGCACGCTGTCGCTGGACAACGTGACCGGGTTCGTGGATCGCCTGAAGGTCAGGCTGGAGGGCGGCACCCACTACAGCCCGGTCATGAAACTGGTGCGCGAGGACGCGGCGAAAGAGGGCCACGATCTGCCGTGTCTGGTGCTGTTCATCACCGACGGCGGCACCAGCAATCCGGCCACCGTGATCCGCCAGATGACCGACGCCGCCCACGAGCCGATCTTCTGGAAGTTCATGGGCATCGAGGAGGGCCGGGTCAACTTCGATTTCCTGGAAAAACTGGACGACCTGCCGGGCCGCGTCGTGGACAACGCCGACTTCTTCCGCGTGCCCGCCCCCATTCGTATCGAGGACGCCAAGCTGTTCGAACTGCTGCTGGGCGAGCTGGACAGCTGGCAGAGAGACGCGAAAGCGGCGGGAATACTCCGCGTCTAACCGTCCAACGGTCAAACCGTCTAACCGCAAAATCAAGGGACGGACGCCAGAGTTCTTGGCCGTTAGACTTTTAGACCTTCAGACGGTTAGACCATCCCTACCCCCCCCCTCACATCCAAGGAGCAACACATGCCCATCTCCCTCAAGAAAGGACAGCAGATCAGCCTCGCCAAGGAGGCCGGCCCCAGCCTCAGCACGGTACGCATGGGTCTGGGCTGGGACGCCGTGAAGAAGAAGGGCTTCTTCGGCTTCGGCGGCGGTCAGGCCGAGGTGGATCTGGACGCCAACGCGCTGATGTTCGACGCCTCGGGCGGGTTGGTGGACGTGGTCTGGTTCCGCCAGTTGCAGAGCAAGGACGGCTCGATACGGCACAGCGGCGACAACCGCACCGGCGCGGGCGACGGCGACGACGAGACCATCACGGTAGACCTGACGCGCCTGCCCGCCAACGTCAGCACGCTGGTCTTCACAGTCAACAACTTCACCGGGCAGGACTTCGGCCAGATCGAGAACGCGTATTGCCGCCTGGTCAACACCCAGGGCGAGGCGGAAATCGCCCGCTATGACCTGTCGGCGGGCGGCCAGCACAGCGCCATGATCCTGGCGAGCCTCAAGCGTCAGGGGAACGACTGGACGATGACGGCCATCGGCGCCCCGTCGCGTGGACGCACCTACCAGGACAACCTGCCGGACATCCAGGCCTACCTGTAGGGTTCGGGAACCCCGGCACCCCAACCCCCGTATTCCCCCTCAGACCGCCACGACCACGGCTGGTCGAGAACCCGAAAAAGGACGGAACGACATGGCACTTTCACTGAAAAAAGGCGGCAACATCTCCCTGAGCAAGCAGGACGCCAACCTGCAACGCATCATCGTGGGCCTGGGCTGGGATCCGCGCCCCACCGACGGCCAGGCCTTTGACCTGGACGCCTGCGCCTTCCTGCTGAACGACGGCGGCAAGGTGCGCGGCGATCACGACTTCATCTTCTACAACCAGCTGCGCAGCCAGGACGGCAGCGTGGAGCACACCGGCGACAACCGCACCGGTGAGGGCGACGGCGACGACGAGGCCATCAAGATCAACCTGACCCAGGTGCCCGCCGAGATCCAGAAGATCGCCGTCAGCGTGACCATCGACGAGGCCGACGCCCGCCGTCAGAACTTCGGGCAGGTGGGCGGCGCGTTTATCCGGGTGGTCAACGAGGACAACGGCCAGGAACTGACCCGCTTCGATCTGGGCGAGGACTTCAGCACCGAGACCGCCGTGATCTTCGGCGAGATCTACCGCCACGCGGGCGAGTGGAAGTTCCGCGCGGTGGGCCAGGGCTACACCGGCGGCCTGGGGCCGTTGGCCCGCAACTACGGCGTCAACGTTTAAACTGAGCCTCCCAAAGCAGGCACCCGTTCCACAGAGGCCGGGTGCCTGTCTGGTGACAGGAACGCCGCATACTGGGACCGTTGGCCTGCCCACCACAGAGCGGGCAGCCGGCAAGGAGAACATTAGTGATTCAAAGAGAGTTTGGCTTCGCCTTCGGAGTCTCGATCATTGCCCTGATTCTGACCTTCTGGTACGGCTTCAACACCGGCGGCGTCGCTGTGGCGCTGAATTTCCTGGTGATTGCCGTGGTGCTGGGCGTCATGGAAGTGTCCCTCAGCTTCGACAACGCGGTGGTCAACGCCTCGGTTCTCAAGAACATGACCGAGAAGTGGCAGCGCCGCTTTCTGATCTGGGGCATCCTGATCGCCGTCGTGGGCATGCGGCTGGTCTTTCCGATTGCCATCGTCGCCATCACGGCGGGCCTGGGCTTCGGCGAGGTGGCCAATCTGGCCCTGAACGATTCCACCCGCTACGGCGAGTATCTGGAGCAGGCCGAGGTCGTGATCAGCGCCTTCGGCGGCACCTTCCTGCTGATGGTGGCCCTGAACTACCTGATGGATCCCGAGAAGGACGAGCACTGGCTGGCGGGCTTCGAGCGCCGTCTGGCCGGGCTGGGCAAGCTGGACACCATCCAGGCGCTGATCGCGGGCGTGGTGCTGCTGGTCATCACGCACTTCATGGTGGCCCCCGCCGAACAGCTCGCGGCGGTGTCGGCGGGCCTGGTGGGCCTGCTGGTCTACCTGGGCATGAACGCCATCGGCGGGTTGTTCGATCCCAACGACATGGCGGCCAAGGCCGGGGCGGCGGGCCTGACCGCCTTCCTGTACCTGGAAGTGCTGGACGCCTCGTTCTCGCTGGACGGCGTGATCGGGGCCTTCGCCGTGACCAAGGAAATCGTGATCATCTCGGCGGGGCTGGCGATCGGCGCGGTGTTCGTGCGCTCGCTGACGCTGTATCTGGTGCACCAGGGCACGCTGGCGCAGTACCGCTACCTGGAACACGGCGCGCACTACGGCATCCTGGCGCTGGCAATCATCATGCTGGCCAGCACCAACCGCAACGTGCACATTCCCGAACTGGTCACCGGATTGATCGGCGTGGCGTTCATCGGGGCGTCCATCTGGTCCAGCGTGAGGGCCAACAAACGCGAACTGGCCGAGGGCAAGTCGCAGCCCAACTGAGCGCAGATCGCAGCACGCGGTGGAGGAGGCGAACGGGCTTCCTCCACCGCTTTTTATACGGATTCCGTTTGTTTCGTGTAGAAATCGGAACAGCGCCGATTCGCAAACTCCACGCCTGGAACCCGCTTTTCTCCTGCTCGCTTTGCTCGGATTTCCATCGTTTTTGCAAACGATTCAATCGGAGTCCGTATTATTGGGTCTTCCTGAAGCCCAAAACGTAGGGCGGCCCATGTCGGCGGGGCGGCGAACACGCTTAAATACCCCCATGCTTGGCAAATTCTTCAAGAAACCGGCGGACGACATGGGCGGGCGCGTGCCGCCCGGCCAGAGCCTGACCGCCCGCTTCCCGGTGCTGACCTACGGCCCCGCGCAGCACTACGACGCGGCCGAGGTGGTGGTGCGGATCACGGGTCTGGCCGGCGAGAAGACCTTTACCTGGGCTGACCTGCTGGCGCTGCCGCAGGCCACGCTGACCTACGACATCCACTGCGTGACCCACTGGAGCAAGCTGGACACCGAATGGACGGGCGTGCGCGTCACCGATCTGATGGAGCACATTCAGCTGGATCCGGCGGCCACCTACGTCATGCAGCACAGCGTCGGCGGCTATACCACCAACCTGTCGCTGGCCGACTTCACGCGCCCGGAGAACCTGCTGGCGCACACCTTTAACGGCGAGCCGCTGACGGCCGAGCACGGCGGCCCGCTGCGGCTGGTGGTGCCGCACCTGTACTTCTGGAAGAGTGCCAAATGGCTGACCGGGCTGGAATTCATGGCCGCCGACCAACCCGGTTTCTGGGAAAAGAACGGCTACCACATGCGCGGCGATCCCTGGGCAGAACAGCGCTACGACGACGACTGATGGGGGCAGACCAGACGCCCACGGCAGAGGGCCACCTCGTTCCGGACGTGCTGCGGCCCGGCCTGGCCCTGGTGCTGGTGGGCACCGCACCCAGCCGCATCAGCGCGGCTGCGCGGGCGTACTACGCCAACCCGGTCAACAAGTTCTGGCGCACGCTGCATGAGGCGGGCCTGACGCCCCGGCAGCTGTCGCCGCAGGAGTACCCGCAGGTGCTGGACTACGGCATCGGCCTGACCGACGTGGCCAAGCGGCACAGCGGCGTGGACGCGGCCCTGCCCGGCGAGGCGTGGCAACCGGACGAACTGCGCGCCAAGCTCAGGACGTACCGCCCGCAGATCGTGGCCTTTACCAGCAAGCGCGGCGCGGCCGAGACGCTGGGCCTCCCCACCGGCCGGCTGCCCTACGGCCCACAGGATACGGCGCTGGAAGGCGCGGAGGTCTGGGTGCTGCCCAGCACCAGCCCGCTGGGCCACAACTATTTTCAGCTGGGGCCGTGGCAGGCGCTGGGGGCGCGGGTGGCGGAGGTGCGGGAGAAGCTGAGCGAACGCTGAACGCTGGGAGGCAGGCGCGCGGGAACTTTCCTCAGGCACGCGCCGTATGCTGGGATGATATGGCGCCCCGTGTCACCACCCTTCTGACTGTGGCCCGCACCGGCTCGCGCGTGGTGCGTTCCCTGATCCAGCCTCCCCAGCGGGGGCCGGGGCACAGCGGTCTGCGCGGCGTGCGCGATCTGGGCCATGATCCGTGGCTGACGCCGGATGGGCCGGAGGGTCTGCGCCGTCAGGCCGCCCGACTGGCGCGGCGCGGCACAGGCTGGGGCAAGCTGACGCTGCAAAGCGTGCTGGGAGCGGTGGTGATTTTCCCGCTGCTGCTGATCTTCGGCGTGCTGTTTGCGCTGGGCATCGACGCGGCCGGCTGGCTGCTGGGCCTCACGCTGCTGCTGGGTCTGCTGGGGCTGGTCCGCACGGCGGTTCGCGCCACCCGCCTGCTGAACGCTCCGGACGAGGAGGTAACGCCAGCCGCCTCGCAAGCGGCCCTACCCGCCAGCGTCCAGGCCGATGAAACCCGGCTGCTGGGCACCCTGCGGACGCACGAGCGGGCGCTGCCCCCGGCCAGCCGGGTGGCCTTTCACGCCGCCGTGATCGCCACCCGCGACGCCCTGCGCGCCTCACAGGACGACGCCGTGCTGGACCGCGACAGCTTCGACGTGCGGCAGGCCGCCCGCGAGGACCTGCCCGAGTTGCTGGAAACGTACCGCACGGTGCCGCCCACCCCCGCCAATCAGGCTGAACTGCAGCGGCAGCTGGGCCTGATCGAGGGGCGCATGGCCGCCGTCGTCCGGGACCGCGAGGCCCAGAAAAGCCGCGCGCTGAAGGCACACGGGCGCTACCTGGAAAAGAAGTATCTGGACGGGTCCGGGCCGGAATAACCCAGATCCCGCTGCAGACACCCCAACAACAGGCGCGGAGCAGCCGTTATTGCCTGGCCTTCACGCCCGCCATCCAGTCCAGAATCCAGCGCGCCACCTGATCGCTGCGGGCGGCGGTGATGTCCAGGTGGGCGGCCCCCGGCAGGGTCCTGACCGTCATGTCCGCTTTGGTCAGGGCGGCGTAGTCGCGGTACTCGTCGGCACTGGACACGCCCTCGGCCGCCACGACGCCCAGCGCGGGCAGCCGGACCTCGTGCCACACGCGCAGTTCCTGCTCGAAGGGAGTGCCCCGCGTGCCCTGGCGCACAGCAGCCAGATCCAGCGTCAGCCGGTTGGGAAAGTACCACTCGCTGAAGTCGCTGAGTGGGGTCCAGAAACGTTTCACGAAGTCCTGCGGGTCCGTGGGCGCCGACGGGTTCGCCTGCCAGCCAACGGGCTTGCTGCGGTCCTTCTGGCCGGCCACCCAGTAGCTGTTCTTGCCGCCCAGGACAGCGGCGATCAGGTTGTTGCCCTCCACGGCGTTGGTGGCCCGCCCGGTCTTCAGGGTCAGGAACGGCAGCAGGGCGTAACGCTGTTCCAATTGCACCATCGCCGCCGCCAGATTGGTGGCCGGATAGCCCACCAGACCGTCTGCCGGGGCCAGGGCGTTCGGCTGCGTGGCGGCCAGTCGGGCCTGGGCGGCGGCGCGGCTGGCCAGTTTGGGGCCAAAGTACACCGCGTCCACGTAAGGGTCCTCGGGCAGTTTCTTCAGGCCGGTCAGCGGTCCCAGCACGCCCTCGGTGCCATCGGCGTAATTCTGCGGCGTGAGCGGCTGATTGCTCAGCAGGCCCGGCGCACCGTCCAGCATAACCAGGCCGCGCACGTCGTCCGCACCGCGTTCCTCGCGCCCGGCCCCGCCCTCAGCCTCACCGTCGCCCGTCAGGCCACCAAAATCGTAGGCCGCGTACAGCCCGGTCAGGCTGCCGCCCATCGAGTGGCCGCCGATGAACACGTCGGGCGTCAGGCGGCGGGCCTCCTGCACGGCCACCCGCCAGTCGCGCAGGGTCACGTCCAGGCCCCAGTCGCGCATGTACGACACGCTCTGTTTGGAACGCGGAGGCAGCCCGTCCTGCACGATCCGCGCCAGCTCTGCCGGACCCGCCGCCGCGATC
The DNA here is from genome assembly GCF_006335125.1 of Deinococcus radiopugnans ATCC 19172. Lineage (NCBI taxonomy): Bacteria > Thermotogati > Deinococcota > Deinococci > Deinococcales > Deinococcaceae > Deinococcus > Deinococcus radiopugnans. The sequence continues at coordinate 110,276 of NZ_VDMO01000003.1, read as the reverse complement.
TGGGCCTGGGGTTCCAGCAGGTTGCTGCGGCGGTCCACTGCCCAGACCGCCGTGTTCGGCCCCAGGGCCACAATCTGCCGTGCCAACCGGTCAAAGCTGCCCGCACCGCCCAGAAAGCCCGGCATCAGCAGCAGCACGGTCTTCGGCCGGGCCGGGCCGTAGCGGACCGTGATGCTCGCGTTCAGCTCGGGCGGCGTGCCGGGCACCACGAGACTGGGCCTCACCACGCGCACGGCCGGCACCCCCGCCAGAACCGCGTCGCTGGGGGTGGTCACCGGGGCGGAGGCCGGTCTGGCGGTCTGTTGGGCGGGGGCGCAGGCGGCCAGCAGGGCGGAAACAAGCAGCAGACGGGCGAAGGGCATTGACCCATGCTGCTCCGGGGCCTGGGGCCGGATGGTGCGGGGGCTTACGGCCAGCCTTGGCCGGGGCTTGATGCGCCGGGTGAGGCCGCCCCCCCCCGGCTGCCTATGACGCTGCTGGCCCCCCAGCGCGCGCCGCTCTAGACTCGGACCCATGAGCGCCCCTGCCTCCTCTCTCCTGCCGCTGCCCAAGGGCTTTCAGACCGCCGCGCTGGCCGCCGGCATCAAGCCCAGCGGCAAAACGGACCTGAGTACCGTGGTTTCCGAGACCGACTGCGTGTGGGCCTTCGCGGGCACGCGCAGCACCACCGCCGCCGCCTGCGTGGGCCGCAACCGTGAACTGTACGCGGCGGGCGGCCCGGTGCGGGCGCTGCTGGTGAACGCTGGCAACGCCAACGCGGCCACCGGCAGGCGGGGGGAGCGCGACAACGCCGATCTGGCCGACGCGCTGGGCAGCGTGCTGAACGTGAACATGGACGGCGTGCTGACCGCCAGCACCGGCATCATCGGCCACCCGCTGCCGATGGACCGCGTCCTGAGCGGCATCGAACACCTGCCCGAAGACCTGACAGACGCCGCCGCCACCTTCGCGGGCGCGATCATGACCACCGACTTGCGGCCAAAAACCGCCTCGGCCGACCTGCCCGGCGGAGCGCGCATCGTGGGCGTCGCCAAGGGCAGCGGCATGATCCACCCCGATATGGCCACCATGTTCGCTTTCGTGTTCACCGACGCCGCGCTGGACGGTCCCGGCCTGCGTGCGGCCTTTTCCGCCGTGGTGGCCCGCACCTTCAACGCCGTGACGGTGGACGGCGACACCAGCACCAACGACATGGCGATGGTCCTGGCGAACGGGCAGGCCGGCGAGGTGGCCCTGCATGACTTCCTGCCCGCGCTGGAGGGCGTGATGCGAGATCTGGCCCGCCAGATCGCCCGCGACGGCGAGGGAGCCACCCGCCTGCTGACCGTAAAGGTCTCCGGCGCCCTGACTGAGGCCGAGGCGCTCACCGCCGCCCGCACCTGCTGCGTCAGCCCGCTGCTCAAGAGCGCCGTCCACGGCTTTGACCCCAACTGGGGCCGCGTGATCATGGCGGTGGGCCGCAGCGGCGCGGCCGTGAACATCGAGGGCATGACCGTGGCCGTGCAGGGCCACCCGGTGTTTGCCGGCAAGCCGCTGCCCTACGACGACGCGGCGGTCAGCCAGAGCATGCGGGCCGAGGAAGTCGTTTTCGAGATTGATCTGGGGGTGGGCGGCGCGTCCGGCGAGGCCTGGGGCTGTGATCTGAGCGCCGAATACGTGAGCATCAACGCGGATTACACGACGTAACCGTGCGGGTGGCCGGGAGCAGGTCCACCCCCGCTTGAGCCAATCTTCAGAACCGGGTTCTGCGCCAGTGGACTGGCCTACCCTGCCAGCATGAACACAGCTCCTGCCCCACAGCCCGCGCTGGCCCGGCCCCTGGATTTCTCGTTTCCGTCCAACCGGATCGCGGTGGCGGGGGCGGTGGGGGCAACGCTGCTGGGCCGCGTGGTGCGCGGCAACTGGGGGCAGGCGCTGGGCGTGGGCGGCGCGGCCTTCAGCGCCTGGGCCATCGCGCGGGAACTGGACCCGGACTCGCCCCAGACGGCCAATACCGCGCTGCCGGTGGCCGCCGCCGCCGCCCTCTTGGGCGGGCCGGGCAACCCGCTGGCGGCCTTTGCCGCGCTGAGTGGCCTGCGAATGATCGCCGGAACCACCGGGCAGGCCGCCACGCCGGCCGATCACCTGGGATTGCTGGTGCAATCGGCGCTGGCCTCGGCCACCGGCAACCGTTCGGCGGCGCTGCTGAGCGCGGCGGCCCCGCTCCTCACCCCTGAGGCCCGCTCGTGGCAGCCCATGCTGGGCGTGCTGATGCCCCGGCTGTGGCGGGACCACGCGTCGGGCCTGAGCACGACCCCCGCCGCCCTGCTGGGCCTGGGAGCCGTGGCCCTGACGCCCGCCTTCACCGCCCCCGAACCTGTGGGCAGCCCGTGTGACCGCGCCCCCCGCACCGTCCGGGCCGGCGAGGTTCAGCGGGCCCGGCAGGCCGCCGTGGTCTCGCTGGCCCTGGGCCTGGTCGGCGGAGGCGTGCGGGGGCTGGGGCCACTGGCCGCCGCCGTGCTGACGGTGGGCCTGCGGCGCGTGCGCGCGGGGGCGGCCAGAACGGAGTCCTGAATTCCCTGCCCTGACGACACGCCGAAAAGGGAAGCCCCTCTCTGGCTTCCCCTGGCGATCACCCGCTGAACTTCAGTCGTGCGCGCCGGCCAGTTCGCGCTGCCCGAACTGCTGCGCCTCGGTGCTGCCGGCCAGGGCGTTGGTGCTGCTCACTCCCCCGGCAGCGGCGTTGGACACGGCGTCGAAGTAACCGGTGCCCACCTCGCGCTGGTGCTTGACCGCTGTGAAGCCGCGTTCCTGGGCCGCGAATTCCTTTTCCTGCAACTCCACGAAGCTGACCATCTGGTTGCGGGCGTAGCCGTGCGCCAGCTCGAACATGGCGTGGTTCAGGCTGTGGAAGCCGGCCAGCGTGATGAACTGGAACTTGTAGCCCAACTTGCCCAGCTCCACCTGAAATTTGGCAATCGTCTCGTCGTCCAGATTCTTCTTCCAGTTGAAGCTGGGCGAGCAGTTGTACGCCAGCAGCTTGCCGGGAAATTCGGCATGGATGGCCTCGGCGAAGCGGCGGGCGTCCTCCAGATTCGGGACCGAGGTCTCGCACCAGATCACGTCGGCGTAGGGGGCGTAGGCCAGGGCGCGGGAGATGGCCTGTTCAATCCCTGGCTTGACGAAGTAGAAGCCTTCGGGGGTGCGCTCGCCGGTGCAGAAGGGCTTGTCGTTGTCGTCGATGTCGCTGGTCAGCAGGTTGGCGGCGTCGGCGTCGGTGCGGGCGATCAGCACGGTGGGCACGCCGCTCACGTCGGCGGCCAGCCGCGCGGCGTTCAGCGTGCGGATGAACTGGCTGGTGGGCACCAGCACCTTGCCGCCCAGGTGACCGCACTTCTTCTCGGAGGCCAGCTGGTCCTCGAAATGCACCCCCGCCGCCCCGGCCTCGATCATGGCCTTCATCAGCTCAAAGGCGTTCAGCGGGCCGCCAAACCCGGCCTCGGCGTCGGCGACGATGGGCGCGAAGTAGTCGATGTCGTCCCGGCCCTCGCTGGTCTGAATCTGGTCGGCGCGGCGCAGGGTGTTGTTGATGCGCTTGACGACATCCGGCACGCTGGACGCGGGGTACAGGCTCTGATCCGGGTACATCTGCCCGGCGTTGTTGGCGTCCCCGGCCACCTGCCAGCCGCTCAGGTAGATGGCCTTGAGGCCCGCCTTGACCTGCTGCATGGCCTGGTTGCCGGTCAGGGCGCCCAGCGCGTTCACGAACGGCTCGGTCTTCATCAGCTTCCACAGCTTGTTCGCGCCGTGGCGGGCCAGCGTGTGTTCGATGGGCAGGCTGCCGCGCAGCTTGACGACCTCCTCGGCCCCGTAGTTGCGCTTGATCCCCTTCCAGCGGTCCTCGGTCTGCCAGGTCTTTTCCAGAATCTCGGCGGGCGTGCGCGGGCTGTGGGTCTGGGTCATGGTGGGTCTCCTGAGGGTGTGCGGGGCGGTCCTCGTCCCTTGCGGGAGAGGCGGCTGGTGGGCTGGTCTGGCGGGAGGGCTTCCCGGTGGTGCGTGGAGACAGTGTGCCGGAGCCTGACCAGTCAAAGCGGCGGTTTACCTGCGGCACAGCGGGGTAAACCACTCCGACAGGTAAACCACACGATTTATCTGGCGCGTTCCAACGAAAAAGCCCTCCCGGTGAGGGGAGGGTGGCCTGGAAGCAGGTTGTTGCCCGGGTCAGCTGCCGCGGGCGTCCAGCCCCAGCCACACGGCCAGCTCCCGCTCGAAGGCCGCGTGCGCCTCGTGGTGGTACAGGATGCCGTGGAAGCCGGCCGCGTTGGCGGCGTCGATGTTTTCCTGCACGTCGTCCACAAAGGCAATCTGGGCGGCCGGGCAGTCCATCGCTGCCTCCAGCGCCGCAAAAGCCTCGGGCGCGGGCTTCTTGTGGCCCAGTTCGTTGCTGAAGACCAGGGCATCGAAACGGGCAAAACGCGGGTCACGGCGCAGGTGGGCGCTGACCACCGGGTAGTTGTTGCTCAGCAGGCCCACGCGCACCCCGGCGGGCAGGGCGGCCAGCGTCGCGTACATGGGCGCGTGATCGACGATGCTGCCCAGATACAGCGCCTCGAAATCGGCGTAGGACAGCGCCGCCCCGGTTTCCTGCCCCATCACCGCCCAGAAGTGGTCCAGGGTCCACGCCCCCACTTCCAGCTGCCGGACGTGGCGGAAATAGCTCTCCCGCACGCGCTCCACCGGCACACCGCTGCGCTCGGCCACGTTCTGGGTGCTGCGCCCATCGAAAGTTCCGACGGTCAAGACACCGCCCCAGTCGAAAGCGACGTGACGGGCCACTGCCACAGAAGAATCCATCCCCCGATTGTGGGGCACCGGCCACCCTCCAGCACGGCGCTGTTCAGACCTGAAGCGGTTCCGGAAAATGAGAGACAGGCACACCGGACTTCGCATTTGATATGTTGTTAGGTTTTATACATTTCACTTTTCACCTATACAGTTGGGCGATGCCGCATTGACACCATCTGTGACGCACACCACTATTGAAGAGGGGTGCGTTTCCGCCATCGTATGCACGGTTGGAGCGCAGATGCCGTTCTAACCCTTAGCCGTTATAGTCAAAGAGTGAACGTTTCTAATGGGGACAACCATCAATACCAGCAGGAGGTCAGGCAAGTGGCGGCCCTGCTGCGTGCCCACGAGGGGCCGGTGGTCGTCCTGTCGCACGAGAATCCGGACGGCGACGCCCTGGGCAGCCTGCTGGGCCTGACGCGCGCGCTGCGGGGCCTGGGCAAGACGGTGATCGCCCCGATGGACGTGCCGCGCTACCTGCGCTTCCTGCCGACTCCCGGCGAGACCAGCGGTCCGCTGACGGCGTGGCCGGAAGGGGCGCTGGCCGTGGTGGTGGACGTGGACAACAACGATCCGGGCCGGGTGGCCGGCGCGGACCTGCGGCAATTCGGGGGGGAAGTGGTCAATCTCGATCACCACGGCACCAACCAGCGGCGGGCCACGGCGGGGGTGGTCGATCCGTCCCTGCCGGCCGCGGTGATGATCGTGGCCGACGTCCTGAACGAGCTGGGCGTCACCTGGACCGAGCAGCTCGCCACGCCGCTGATGCTGGGCCTGATCACCGACACCGGCAGCTTCAGGTTCGACAGCGTCACGCCTCAGACGTTTGTGTGCGCCGCCCAGTTGCTGGAACGCGGCGCGCAGTTAGGCTGGATCAACGACCAGATGGGGCAGCAGCCGCGGGCCTATTACCTGCTGCTGCGCGAGGTGCTCGACACCATGGAATTCCTGCGCGGCGGACGGGTGGTGATGGCGCGCGTGGACGAGGCCATGCTGACGCGGGCCGGGGCCAGCTGGGAGGACGTGGAAAATTATGTCGGTATGCTGCGCAACTCTGAAGGCGCGGATCTGGCGGTGATGATCAAAGACTTCGGCGAGCGGATCAAGCTGTCGCTGCGCTCCCGCGGCGGGGTCAGCGCACAGAACGTGGCGGTGGCCCTGGGGGGCGGCGGCCACGTCTCGGCCTCTGGAGCCAGCCTGAGCGAACCGTATCCGGCAGTGCGACACCGCCTGGACGAGGCCATCGGGGCCGAGCTGGCGCGGGTGGACGACCCTGCGCGGGACATGGCCGGCCACCCCTGAGGCCAGGTCAGCCCGCAGGGCGAAAGGCGGCCGGTCACCGCACCCGTCAACCCGAGCAGAGGAACGGGTTTCGGACGTAGCGCGCAAACCTCAGGCCGTTCCAACGTCCATTCGCGCGGGATTCAGGGTCAGAACATACCGGCGGACGCCCCGGTTCTACCAGACCACGTAAGGCGTCGTTTCAGGCTCTGCTTGCGCCTGGGTTGAGTCAGCGTCAGCACCTTGGCGGCGCTCTGTATCAGGTCCCGGAAGGGTGGTGGGTGGACGGCGGGGCCGCGCCGCGCAGCAGTTGCAGTTTGATCATGCTCAGACGCGCCGGGCTCAGCACGCCGCGCGCCAGCACCCGGTCCTCCAGGGCCAGCACCGGCACGTCATGCCCGTAGCGTTGCCGCCACTCCGGACGTGAATCCACGTCCAGTAGCTGAACCCGGAACTCCAGCCGGGCCAGATGCTCCTGCGCCTGCTCGCACAGGTGGCAGCCCACGCGGGTGTACAGCGTCAGCAGGGGAAGTTGAGTCACGGGCAAACCTCCAGCGAACCCCGATTAAGACGGGGCGAGAAGAGCGGGCAATTCCGGAAGCGGCGTGACTGACCCGGAGCCGTACCGGTTTATACACGAAAAGAACGGAAGAACGGAAGCAGTTTGAAAGAGAGCGGTCTCAGTGGCTGACCACAGCCGCAGGGCCGGGCTGCGCCGGAGCGGACTGGCCCGCACTGGGTTTCTCGGCGGCCAGCTTCTCGGCAATGGTCCGGCCCAGATGGGAAGGCACCGCGCCGGTCTGGGGCCGGTCCAGCAACGTCATGGCCTGCACCGGGGCGTACATGTCACGGCTGGAGACGGGATCACCTGCGCTGGAGATGGTCCGCAGCACCTGCCCGCCCTGACGGACGGCGTAGATCTGCCCTTCCGGCCCCACGCTGATCAGCCAGGGCGCCTCGGTGGGCTCCCCCACCAGCGTGTCGAGGGCAAAGGTCACGCCGGGGGTGCCGTCGGCCTCGATCTTGCGCAGCTTGCGGGCCACGCCGTCCACGATGTACACCGCGCCGTGCCGGTCCACGCCCAGGCCTTCGAGCGTGCGCAGGCCCTCGCTGTGGCGGTCCAGCCGGAAAGCGTAGCGGCTGAGGTACTCGCCCTGCGCGGTGAAGCGCTGAACCTCGTTGTTCCCGGTGTCCAGCACGTACAGGTGACCGTCCGGCGAGGCCACCAGGCGGCGCGGCCGGTCAAAGCGGCCCAGGCCCTGTCCCCGCCCGCCGAAGCGCCGGACAAACTGGCCCAGGCTGTTGTATACGACAATGTGGTGCGCCTCGCCGTCCAGCACGTAAACATGGCCCTGGGTAAACGCGATATCCAGCGGTTGCAGCAGTTCGCCCTCGCCCAGGCCGTAGGGGCCGAAGCTGAGCAGTTCCTGCCCCTGCGGGCCGAGCTTGCGAATCAGCGCCCCCGACTTGCCCTGGCGGTATTCCTGCAGGGTGACGTACAGGTTGCCGTCCGCGTCGCCGGCCAGGGCATTCGGCACGCTGGGCAGGCCCGGCGCCGCGCCGCCCCCGCTGCCGCCCTGGTCACACAGGCTGGCCCGCAGCTTGCCGTGCAGGTCCAGCAGACGCACGGTGCCGCGTTTTTCCTGCACGCTCAGGGCCAGGGCCAGCGGATCGCTGAACACCTCATCGCTCAGCACGCCCGCGTCCAGGCGGGTAATCACCTCGTCCAGGGTGGGGCGCTGCGCCGGGTCCTTCTCGATCATGTTCAGGATCAGGTCGTTCAGGCGCCCCGGCACTTCCAGCCGCACCTGCTTGGGCGGCTTGGGTGCCTCGAAGACCTGCTGATGCACCACCGCCTCGTAACTGCCCCGGAAGGCGGTCTGGCCGCTGACCATCTCGTAGGCCAGCAGGCCCAGCGAGTACACGTCGCTGCGGGCGTCCACGCGGTTGCCCTTGGCCTGCTCGGGGGCCATGTAGATCGGGGTGCCCACCCGCGCGCCGGTCATGGTCAGGCGGGTCAGCACCTTGCCCACCGCGATGCCGAAGTCCATCAGTTTGACGCCGCCCTCGCGCAGCTGGCCCTCGTGAAAGGCATTCTTGAGCATCATCACGTTGCCGGGCTTGATGTCGCGGTGGACCACGTTCTGCATGTGGATGTGCCGCAGCGCGTCGGCCAGCGCGCGGATAATCTGCACCGACTCGGTGAAGGCCAGACTGCGGTCTTCCAGCAGGGTCTCCAGGCTCTCGCCGTCCAGAAACTCCATGGCGATGTAGTGCTCGGGGTCCTGCATGCGGTAGTCGTAGACCCGCACGATGTTGGGGTGGTTGAAGCGCTTGAGCACCTCGGCCTCGCGGTAGAAACGTTTGACGAACTTGGCGTCGGCCAGGTACTTTTCCTGCGGCACCTTGAGGGCCACGATGCGCCCGTCACTGTTGCGGCGCGCCCGGTAGACGCTGCCCATCCCGCCGATGCCGATGCGGTCCATGACCTCGTAATCCTGAAACTTGAGATCCGACTTGGTCGACGACAGCGTGCTGCGGCGCGTCAGGCTGGGCGCGGGCGAGCGCGTCACCCGCACAGGCTTGCCGGCAGCGGGCAGTTGCAGCTCCTTGCGGCGCGCGGGCTGGGCGGGCAGCGCCGACCCCTGGCCCAGGGAGATCAGGCTCCCGCCGAGAATCACGGCCAGCACGGCCAGCGCGCCCTGCGCCCGGTCCAGCGCCCGCAGCCATGAGGTGCCCTGGACCGCCCCCCCCAGCGCCAGCGCCACCAGCGTGGCCACCAGCGCCAGCGCCAGCACACCCGCCAGGACGCTCAGGGCGCGTTCCGGAAAGCGGACCAGCAGCAGCAGGCCCACCACGAACAGGGCGCCCAGCAGCAGCGCGGTCATCGGCGCGGACCTCGGCTGGAAACGGGCGACGGGCGAAGCTGGGTCATCTGCCCCAGTTATACAGGCCCAACCCTTGCGCCACACTTACAAGTGACCGCTCAAGAATCAGGGAAGAACTCTGGAAAGACCCGCGCCGCCGAAGCCCATGCCCTGAACACCAGCAGACGACTCCTGGCCTGATGCCCTTATAAGTCCAGCCGCTGCACGCTGCTGCCGGCCACGCTCTTGGTCACCAGCAGGCGGCTGGGCAGGCGTTCAGACAGGCTCTCGACGTGGGTGACGATGCCCACCATGCGGCCCTGGGTGCGCAGGCTTTCCAGCGCGTTCGCCACCGCTTCCAGCGCCTGCGGATCCAGGGTGCCGAAGCCCTCGTCCAGAAACAGTGCGCCCAGAATCTTGTTGCCCGCCAGATAGTCGCTCAGGGCGATGGCCAGCGACAACGAGGCCAGGAACGTCTCGCCGCCGGAGAGGGTCTTGACGCCGCGCACCTCGCCCGCGTTCCACAGGTCCTGCACCACGTAGTCGCCGTCTGCCAGCGCCAGCCGGTAGCGCCCGTCGCTGATCTCGTGCAGCAGCAGGCCGGCGCGGGTCAGCAGCTGCGCCTCCACCTCGGCCAGCAGGAACTGCTGGAACTCGTTGGCCTTCAGGGAATTGGTCAGCGTCTGCCAGGTGTCGAAGGTGCGGGCGGCGTCGGCGGCCTGGGCCTCGATCTCGGCCTTGCGGCTCAGGCGTTCGCGTCCGGCTCTTTCCTGCTCGGCCAGGCTGCCGGCGCGTTCGCGGGCGGCGGCTAGCGCAGCGTCGGTGGCGGTCAGGTCGCGGCCCACCTGCGACAGCTGCGCCGGATCGAAGGGGGCCGCGCCCAGCTGTCGTTCCAGTTCGGCCAGCGCCTCAGCCTGCTGCGCGCGTTGTGCGGCCTGAGTGCGCGCGGCCTCCTCCAACGCGGCGATGTCGGCCTCCGGCAGCGCGGCGGCGCGGGCCTGGGCAGCGTCCATCTTCAGGGCGGCGAGGGCGGTATCCAGCGCCGCCTGCGCTTCCGTGGCGTCCGTCTCCCGGCCTGCCGAGGCACTCTGGGCGGCCGCCAGCGTGGCATTCGCCGCCGCCAGATCGCCCGCCGCACGCGACAGGGCCGCCCCCGCTTCCTGTACGCGCCTGCGGATGGCCGTCACGTCGCTCAGAAGCTGGCGGCGTTTTCCGGCAGGATCGGCCCCCGCCGCGCGCACCCGCCCGGCCAGCCCGGCCAGCAGGCGCAGGGCTTCCGTCTGGGGATCGCCCGTCACCAGCGCCTCGGCGGCGCGCAGGTCTCTTTCGCGCGCCTCCAGGCCTTCTTGCCAGTTGCGGTTCTCGGCCTCCTTGTCGGCCAGCCACGTCTCGCGGGCTTTCAAGGCAGCGCGCAGGTCGCTGAAGCGGTTGCGGCGCTCGTCCTGGGTGGCGCTCAGCACCTTCACGCGGTCCTGCGCGGCGCTCAGATCGGCCTGCGGGGCGTCGGGCAACGCGCGGACCTCCTGCAGGCACAGCGGGCAGTCCTCACCCACATGCAGGTGCGTGCGGTACGAGGCCAGGCCGGAGGTGAGCCGGGCTTCTTCCAGGGCTTTCTGCGCGGCGTCCAGGTTCGCCTTCGCTTCCGTTCCCTCGCGCCTGACGCGCTCCATCTCGGCCGTTTCCTGGGCCTGAGCGGTTTCTTCCGCCTTAAAGCGGGCCAGCGCCGAATTCAGCCCCAGCCGCTCGGCCTCGATCTGCACCCGCTCCTGCCGGTTCCTCTCGGCCTTCTCGGCCCCGGCGCGGGCCACCAGAAAGGCGTCCTCGTCCCACTCCAGCGGTTGCGGGTGGGTGGTCTGGGGCGTGCCGCCGGAACGCTTGAGGCGGGCGGCGTCGGCCTCGGCCTCGCGCAGTTTGTCGGCGCGGGCTTCCAGCTCGGGAATGCCGGCCTCGGCCTCCTGCGCGGCGTCCAGATTGGTCTGGGCAGCCTCGGCGGCGCGGGCAGCCCCAGTGGCGGCCCCCTGTGCTCCGGCCAGCGCGCGGGCCTCACGCTCGGCGGCAATGCGGGCGCGTTCGGCGGCGTCCAGCAGCGGCAGCACCCCGGCCACCCGGCGGGCCTGCACCGCCCGCGCCGCCCCGGCCTGCACCCCGGCGGCGCGGGCGTCCAGCGCGGCGATCCGGCGCACGGTGTCCTCGCGCGCGCGCCAGACCTTCTCGGTCTCGCGCAGGCGGGCCAGAGTGTTCTGCAACGCCTCCAGCCGGTCGCGCAGGCCCTCGGCCTCGGCGTCGGTGCGCTCGCGTTCGGCCCGCAGGTCGGCGATCACCTCTGCCGTCACGCCCGCATATTCGTTCTCCAATACGCTGTTCAGGCTGCCCGCGCGGTGCTTGAGTTCCTTGGCCCTCTCCGAGGCCACGCGCTGCATGGCGGCGACGTGCTCCAGTCCGGTCAGCTCGCCCAGAATCGCCTGCCGCTCCTTGCCGCTGCCGTGCAGCAGGCGGGCAAACTCGCCCTGCGGCAGCATCACGCTGCGGGTGAAGTTCTTGAAGGTCAGCCCCACCACCGTCTGGATGCGCTCGTTGACGCCCTTGACGCCGCCGTCGCTGAGGTTGGCCCAGCGTCCGTCCGTATCCTTGCGCTCGAAACGCACCTCGTTCTCGGCCTGCTTGCGGCCCTTGGTGCGCGAGGCGCGGTAGGTGACGCCCCCGGTCTCGAAGGTCAGGCCCACGCTCAGGCCGCGCTCGCCCTGCGAGATCAGCGCGTCCAGCCCGGAGCCGCCCAGCCGCTCGGTGTACCCGTACAGCGCGAAGGTCATGGCGTCCAGCAGGCTGGATTTCCCGCTGCCCGTCGGCCCCACCAGCGCGAACAGTTCCAGATCGGCAAAATCCAGCTCGGTGAACTGGCGAAAGGCGGTGAAGCCCTGAACCTCCAGCCGCAGGGGCCTCATGCCATTTCCTCCATCCGCGCCGCCTCGTCCGCTTCCTTGAAGGCGGCGCGCAGATCGTCGGGCAATTCGCCGCGCCGCTCGCGGTAGTACTGCTCGTACAGCTGGGTCAGGCTCAGGCCCTCGCGTTTCAGTTCGGGCAGGGCCAGGTCTTCCTGGGCGGCCTCCAGATCGACCGCCAGAGTGTTGGGGGCCAGCTTCAGCACGCGGTCTTTCAGGCCCGGCAGGGCGGTGCCGCTGGGGGCGCGCACCACCACCTTCAGCAGGCCGTCGAAGCTGCCCAGCGCCCGGATGCGGGCCTCCACGCTGTCCAGATCGGCGCGCAGGGTCTTCAGTTCGCGGCCACTCGCCAGCGGCAGGGCGTAGACGCGGGCGGGGCGTCCGGCCTCCACCTCCACCAGATTGACCTGCTTCTTCTCGCCGCCCTCGCCGAAATCCAGCTGGATGATGCTGCCCGGATAGCACGCCAGCGGCGCGTCCGACACCTGCTGCGGCTTGTGGATGTGGCCCAGCGCCACGTACTGCGCGCCCGGCGGCAGTTGCAGGCCCGACAGGGTGTAGGCGTTGGTCAGGTCGAACTGCAGGGTGCGTTCACTGCCGCTGGGCACCGCGCCGTCCATGGTGGCGTGGGCCATCAGCATGTTCACGTGGCCCGCGCGGAAGCCCTCGCCCAGGCGGCGCAGGAAAAAGCCCATGCCCTCGCGGTACTTCTGCCGCCACGCGCCGGTGTCGCCGCCCATCACGTCGGCCGCCTTGACCAGCCGCCGCTCCGAAAGGTACGGCAGCGCGCCCACGGTCAGGGTCTCACCGCCTTTCGTTTCAATGGTCCGCACCATGTCCTGCGGATTGCTGCTGGGCTGCGCCACGGCCTGAATGCCCACCCAGCCCAGCAGCCCGGTCACCGAGTCCAGCCGCGCTGAACTGTCGTGGTTCCCGGCAATGATGATGCCTGGAATCCCCGCGTCGCGCAGGCGAAGGAAAAAGTCGAACACGGCGGCCTCGGCGTCGGCCGACGGGTTGCCGGTGTCGAACAGGTCGCCGGACACCAGCACGGCGTCGGCCTTTTCGCTGCGGGCCAGCCCGGCGATCTCGGTCAGGGCGGCGTGGATCTCGGGGGTTCGGTCAAAGCCGCGCAGATTGCGGCCCGCGTGGAAATCGGCGGTGTGAAGGACGCGCATCACCGGAAAACCTAGCACGGGGCAGGAGAAGCACGCCCTGCAGATCGCACTTTTTGCCGGGAACCCTCAGGCCACGGCCCCCTGCCGCCGCGTCCGCCCGGTCTCGTCCCAGGCCCGCCGCCGCCCCTGTCGGAGGGCCTGCTGTTCCCCGTCCCAGCCAGCCGCTAGAATTGCGCCCAATGCCTCTTGATTATCTGGCGCGGATCGCGCAGACGCCTGCGCCCACATTCCAGGAGGGACAGCGGGCCGAGTTGATCGCGGAGCTGTGGCGGGAGCTGGGCTATCCCTGCGAGATCGACGCGGTGGGCAACGTGCTGACCCGCATCAGCCCGCCCGGCACCGAGGGCCACCCCGCGCTGCTGCTGGCCTCGCACCTCGACACCGTGTTCGAGGCCGGCACCGACGTGACGGTGCGCGAGGATGGCGGACGGCTGATCGGGCCGGGGGTAGGCGACAACAGCGCCAGCCTGGCGGTGCTCACGGCCCTGCTGCGCGATCTGCGCGGGCAGACCGGCCTGCTGCGCCGGCCGCTGTGGCTGGCGGCCAACGTGGGCGAGGAAGGCCTGGGTGACCTGCGCGGCAGCAAGCACCTGATCTCGCAGCACCGCCCTGCGCTGGGCGCCTTCATCGCGGTGGACGGCTACCTGGGTATCGCGGTCACGCGCGGGGTGGGGGTGCGGCGCTACCGGGCCACCTTCCTGGGGCCGGGCGGGCACTCCTGGGGCGACCAGGCCCCCAGCACCCTGCACGCGCTGGGCCGGGCGATCAGCGCCCTGTACGCCCTGCCGCTGCCGCCCACGCCACGCACGACCCTGAACGTGGGCCTGGCCTCGGGCGGCACCAGCGTCAATTCCATCGCGGCCAGCGCCGAACTGCTGCTGGACCTGCGCTCGCTGGATCCCGACGTGCTGGGCAGGCTGGACCGCCGCGCGGTCTCGGCGCTGCACGCGGCGGCGCGCGAGGCCGGCGTGAGCGTGCGCATCGAGCAGGTGGGCGACCGCCCCGGTGGCGACCTGCACAGCGCGGGCCTGCTGCCCCCCATCCGTGAGGCGGCCCGCGAGATCAAGACCGAGTTGCGCACGGCGTCGAGCAGCACCGACGCCAACGCCGCCGCGCCGCATGGCCTGCCCGCCGTCGCCATCGGCGTGTACCGCGGCGGCAACGCGCACCGTCTGGACGAATGGGTGCAGCTGAGCAGCCTGGCGCCGGGGCTGAAATTCCTGCGCCGCGTGGTGGAGCTGTACCAGCAGCAGCCGGTGGCCTAGAGCCGTTGTCCGAATGGAGGCATCAGAAAAGGAGACTTCTGATGCCTCCATTCTCTCCTTCGGAGCTGAATCAGTCCCAACTGCTCGTTGAAATTCACTCCCTCTCTGCGAGTTGTGCCAGTCCGTTCGGTCAAAAGGAAACAGCTCTTTTGACCAATGCTCTAGGCGGGGGCCACCGCGCTTGACCAGCCACCCCCAGTGCCCCCGGCGCCACTGTAGCCAATCCCGCTTTTTAGCGTGTAGGCGCAGGCTTTCGTGATTTTAACAGCAATTCTGGCCCACCATTTTCCCATCTGCCGGGAGCAGAATGGGACCCAGTTATGAAGCCAATCGCGCGCCCCACCGCACCGCGCCGTGTCGTTTCCGGCAGCCTTCCCCTGGCCCGTATGGGACGCGCCCTGGCGCTGGGCAGCGCGCTGCTGCTGAGCGGAACGGGGGCGCAGGCGGCGTCCTCTCCGGCGCAGCAGGTCTTCAACCGGGTCAGCCAGTTGATCGAGACCAATTACGGCGGGCTGTCCACCGTGGACCGGGTGGCGCTGGCCGCCGAGTACCAGAAACGGCTGGACGCCGTGTGCAACGGGGCCGCCGACTGCGCCGAGGCCAAGGCCTACCCGGTGATCCAGGCCGAGGTCACGGCGCTGGGCGACGAACACACCTTTTTCCAGACCCCCGAGGACTACAAGGAGTTCTCGGCCAGTGCCAGCGGCGGCAACCGGTTGCAATTCGGCGTGAAGCTGGCCCGGCTGGACGGCGAGAACCGTGTGGTCACCGAGGTGGTGCCGGGCAGCGCCGCCGAGGAGGGGGGATTGAGGCGCGGTGACCTGCTGCTGACCATCGACGGTGCGCCCTACACCTTCAACGGCCTGAAGGCTGCCAAGGAAGAGGGCAAACCCACCGTCCTGGGGCTGACCCGCCAGGGCACCGGGCTGACCCTGACCCTGACCTCCCGCGAAAGCAGCACCCGCGACCTGCCGCGTCTGAGCTACGTGCCGGCCAGCGCCCCCGCAGCGGGCGCCGCGGCCACCAGCACCACGGCGGGCAGCGAGGTGGCCGTGCTGCGGATTCCCACCTTCCTGTCGGGCGGCGGCGTGGCGCAGCGGGTGCATGACCTGGTGGGGCAGGCGCAGCGGCGCGGGGCCTCGGGCATGATCGTGGACCTGCGCGGCAACGGCGGCGGCAGCCTGTACGAGTGCGACAGCGGCGTGAGCGCCTTCGTGCCCAGCCTGACCCGTGTGGCCCGCAGCGTGGACGGCAACGCCCGCACCGTGGTCAGCCGGGGCACCCGCCTGGAAGACGGCCGCATTGCCGGCAGCGTCCACAACCCCAAACTGTGGACCGGGCCGCTGGCCGTGCTGGTGGACGGCGGCAGCGCCTCGTGCAGCGAATTTTTCGCCTACGAGATCCAGTACGCCGGGCGCGGTCCGGTGATCGGCGAGACCACCGCCGGGGTGGGCAACACCGCCACCCGCATCTTTGAGGTGGGCGACGGCGCGCTGCAGCTGACCATGCTGAATTACGCCAAGCCCGACGGCACGCCGTACCCCACCCGCATCACCCCCGATCAGCCGTTCGCGCAGGGCGAGGAACAGATCCGCGCCCTGACCCAGGGCCGAGACGCCCTGCTCGATGACGGCGTGAGGGCGCTGGCCCAGGCGCCGGTGCTGACGCTGGACCCGATGCGAAATACGCCCTGAACGGGGGGTCCAGACCCGACCAAAGGAAAGCACCCGCCTCAGTGCGGGTGCTTCTCTGCTGAACCACTGTAAACCCCAGGCCTACATGTCCATGCGCGTTTTCAGGAAGTTGGTCATGACCGCGCCGCGCTTGTAGAACGGGTTGTCCATGATCTTGATGTACAGCGGAATGGTGGTCTTCGGCCCCTGGATCACCGTTTCTTCCAGGGCGCGCTTCATGCGGGCAATCGCCTCGGCGCGGCTGTCGTGATGGACGATCAGCTTGCCGATCAGACTGTCGTAGTGCGGCGGGATCACGTAGCCGGTGTAGGCGTGAGAATCCACGCGCACGCCGGGGCCGCCCGCGAAATGCACGTCGTCGATGCGGCCTGCCGCCGGGCGGAAATCCTTGGACGGATCCTCGGCGTTCAGGCGGCACTCGATGGCGTGGCCGCGCAGCACCACGTCCTCCTGCTTCAGGTTCAGACCGTGGCCGCTGGCGATTTCCAGCTGCATCCGCACCAGATCCAGGCCGCTGATCATCTCGGAAACGCAGTGTTCCACCTGAATGCGGGTGTTCATCTCCATGAAATAGTAGTTCCCGTCGCGGTCCACGATGAATTCCAGCGTGCCGGCCCCAGCGTAGTTGACGTGCTGCGCCAGCCGCACGCCCGCCGCCAGAATCTCCTGGCGCAGGCTGTCGGGCAGCGTGCTGGGCGCCTCCTCGATCAGCTTCTGGTTGCGCCGCTGAATGGAGCAGTCGCGCTCGCCGATGTGGATGACGTGGCCCTTGCCGTCGCCCATCACCTGCACTTCCACGTGCCGGAACTCTTCGAGGAACTTCTCCATGATCAGCGCCGGATCGCTGAAGTACAGTCGCGCTTCCTCCTGCGCCTGCGCGAAGCCCTTCTTCAGCTCGTCCTGCGTGCGGATGACCTTCTGGCCGCGCCCACCGCCGCCCGCGCTGGCCTTGAGCAACACGGGGTAGCCGATCTGCTTGGCAGCCAGCACCGCCGCGTCCAGGTCTTCCAGAATGCCCGTTCCAGGCACCACCGGCACGTTGGACTCGGCGGCGATTTCACGCCCGCCCGCCTTGGACCCCAGCGCCCGCATGCTTTCCGGCGTGGGGCCGATAAAGACCAGGCCGTGTTCGCGGCACATCTCGGCGAAGTCGGGGTTCTCGGCCATGAAGCCGTAGCCGGGGTGGATGCCCTCGGCGCCGGTCATGAGGGCCGCCGACAGGATGTTGGGAATGTTGAGGTACGACGCGTTGCTGGCCGGCGGCCCCACGCACACCGACTCGTCGGCCAGCAGCACGGGCAGGCTGTTCTCGTCGGCGGTGGAGTACACCACCACCGTCTTGACGCCCAGCTCGCGCGCCGTGCGGATAACGCGCAGGGCGATCTCGCCCCGGTTGGCGATCAGTATTTTCTTGAACATAGGGCCGCCCTTACTCGATGAGGAACAGCGTCTGGCCGTATTCCACCGGCTCGGCGTTCTTGACCAGAATCTCGCGCACCACGCCGCCCGTCTCGGCCTCGATCTCGTTCATCAGCTTCATGGCCTCGATGATGCACAGCACCTGCCCGGCGGCCACAGTGTCGCCCACCTTGACGTAGGGCGCGGCGTCCGGGCTGCTGCTGGCGTAGAACGTGCCGACGATGGGGGCCTTGACCGGCGCCCCCTTGGCCGCCGCTGGGGCGGGGGGCGGGCTGGCGGCGGGCGCGGCCTGGGCCGCCTCGGTGGCTGCTGCGGCGCTGGGGGCCGGGGCCGGCGCACTCTCGGCGGGGGTGCTGGGGGCAGCCTGGGCCTGCGGCGCGGCGGGGGCGCTGGGCGCGAAGGCCGGGCCGCTCATGGCCTGCGGGCCGCGCTTGAGGTCCAGTGAAAAGCTGCCGGTCTTGAGACTGAATTCGCGGACATCGGCGGCTTTGAGGGCATCGAGCATCTGTTTCAGGTCGTCTGGGTTCATGGCCCCTCCTTGTGGTGGTGACAATCGGGTGTGCTGGGGTGCAACGCGCCGTTCCATCATGACGGGTCAGAAGTTGAGAATGTTTCCCTTCCCGTCCCTAACGCCCGTTTGGCTGCCTGCCGAGTTTAGCGGCTTCGGCGCCCCGATGGGCGGATTTTTTCACCCGGTTCAGGGTTGGACAGCGTCTTGTGTTGGACAGCGTCTGGCGCCCCATACGGCTCAGCCCAGGCCCTCGGCCTCGCGCACGATGTCCAGCACCCGCTCGCGAATGGCGCGTTCCTCGCGCAGGTAACGCTCGGCGCTCATCTGCACGCCGATGGCGGCCACCAGCGCGCCCGCGTAGTGGTAGGGCACGCCCAGGGTGCACTGCCCCGGAATCCATTCCTCGATGCTGTAGGCGTAGCCCAGCCGCTGGACCCGCGCCACCTCGGTGTGCCACTCGTCCAGCGTGGTGATGCTGCTCTGGGTGCAGGTGGCAAAGGTCCTGGGCGTGATGTCCCCGTGGGCGTACAGAATCTTGCCGCTGGCGGTGGAGGTGGCGGGCAGGTAGATGTCCAGCGGCAGATCGATGTCGGCGTCCGGGTGGCGCTCGCGGATGGCGGCCACCACCTCCTCGCCCTCCAGAATGCACAGAAAGGCCACCGAACGCACCTCCAGCGCCAGCCGGGTGATCAGCGCGCGGGCGTCGGGGAACCACGGCAGAGACGCGGTCAGCTGCGCGCCCATCTCGGCCAGATGCCACGACAGCCGGTATTTGCCCACCGGCGTGCGGCGCAGGAAGCCCGCTCCGGTCAGGCCTGCCAGGTAGGCGTGGGCGGTGGCGCGTGGCACGCCCAGATGCGCCGCCAGGGCGCGCACGCCCCACTCAGGCTGCTCGGCGCTGAAGGCCGACAGGATGTTCGCCGCTTTTTGGAGGGACAGCACCTGTCCAGCTTACGCGGACAAGGGTCAGAAAGTAAATGTGTGGGGGGCTTCACTGGAGATTGAGACTGGCCCCCAGACGCCTCCAGTCCCGCACGCGCCTGCCATGACGCCTGACGGCAGGAAAGTTACTTCACGTACGTCAGCATCAGCGCCGCCGTATCGCGCAGGGCATCGGTGTGCATGCGCTCGTAGGAGTGGCTGGCGTCCACGCCAGGGCCGATCAAAGCCACCGGGTAGTCGCCGCCGGCCCGCCACGCCGCCGTGCCGTCCGAGGCGTAATACGGGTACAGGTCCACCCGCAGGTCCAGGCCCGCCGCCGCCGCCGCCGCCCGCAGCCGGTTGCCCAGCGCGTGATCGTAGGGGCCGCCGCTGTCGGCCACGCACAGGGTCACGCCGTGCTCGCTGCTGGTCTGGCCCTCGCCCACCGCCGCCATGTCCACGGCGATCAGTTCGTCGGTGTGGGGCGGAATGCCGGTGGCCGCGCCGTGGCCCACTTCCTCGTAGGTGGTGACGTGAAAGGCCACCGTTTTCGCAGGCGGGTTTTTCACCAGTGTCTTCGTCACGGCCAGGAAAATCGCCACCGCCGCCTTGTTGTCCAGGTGGCGCGATTTGATGTACCCGGCCGCCGTCACGCGCGGCCGCGCGTCGAAGCTGACGAAATCACCGACGCCGACGCCCAGGCTGCGGGTCTCGGCGGCGCTGGTCGTCTGCTCGTCCAGCCGCACCTCCATCACGGCGGCCTCACGCTTCAGGTCACGCAGGGCCGCGCCGTGAACGTGAGTGCTCTGGCGGATGTTGACCACCGTGCCGGTGATGACGCGCCCGCTCTGGGTGTGCACGCGCACGTCCTCGCCTTCCACGGTGGCCCAGTCGTAGCCGCCCAGCATGGACAGCAGCAGGCGGCCGCCCGGCTTGATGCCCTTGACCATCGCCCCCAGCGTGTCGGTGTGGCCGCTGAAGGTCACGTGGCCCTCCCCCGTGCCCGGCACCTCCCAGGTGAGGGCGCCCTTGCGGGTGCGCTGAGGCGTGAGGCCCAGCGCCTGAACTTCCTTCTCGATCAGCGCGACGGCGGCGTCCGTGAAGCCGGTGGGGCTGGGGGTGTCCAGCAGGCGCACGAGAACATCCAGGGTGTAGTCCAGATCAAATGCGGGGTTCATGGCCTTCAATATGGCGGATCGGCCCCACTGTCTCCAGGGCAGGAACGCGCCACCATCCGTTTTGGCGGGCGGTGCTACGCTCAGGGGCGATATGGATTCTTATGACGTGTTGGTCATTGGCGGCGGCCCGGCAGGCTACGTGGCCGCCATTCGTGCGGCGCAACTGGGCTTCAAAACCGCCTGCGTGGACGATTTCACGCGCGACGGCAAGCCCTCCTTGGGCGGCACCTGCCTGAACGTGGGCTGCATTCCCAGCAAGGCGCTGCTGGACTCCTCCGAGAAGTTCGAGATGATCCAGCACGACGCCGCCGATCACGGCATCGCGGTGGACGGCCTGAACATGGACGTGGGCAAGATGCTGTCGCGCAAGATCGGCGTGGTGGACAAGCTGACCGGCGGCATCGCCTACCTGTTCAAGAAGAACAAGATCACCTCGATTTCCGGTCTGGGCAAGCTGGTGCGGCAGGACGGCGACGAATGGATCGTGGACGCCGCCGGCACCGAGGTGAAGGCCAAAAACGTGATCGTGGCGACGGGCAGCAGCCCCCGCGAGCTGCCGCTGGCCCCCTTCGGCGGGCACGTGGTGGAGAACAGCGGCGCGCTGAACTTCACGGAAGTCCCCAAAAAGCTGGGCGTGGTCGGCGCGGGCGTGATCGGCGTGGAGTTGGGCAGCGTGTGGCGTCGCCTGGGCGCGGACGTGACCATCCTGGAAGCCCTGCCTGGCTTCCTGATGTCCGCCGACGACGCCGTCTCCAAGGAGGCCCTCAAGCAGTTCAAGAAGCAGGGGCTGGACTTCCACTTCGGCGTGAATATCACTAAAGTCGAGCAAAATGACGCAGGTGTGACCGTCACCTATACCGAGAAAGAAAAAGAGGTGACCGCGCAGTTCGACAAACTGATCGTGAGCATCGGGCGCGTGCCGCATACGGCGGGCCTGGGCGCGGACGCGGTGGGGCTGGGCCTGGACGAGCGCGGTTACGTCAAGGTGGAAAGTCACTACCGCACCAACCTGAAGGGCATCTACGCCATCGGCGACGTGATTGGCGGCGCGATGCTGGCGCACAAGGCGGAAGAGGAAGGCGTGGCTCTGGCCGAGATGCTGGCGGGGCAGGCCGGGCACGTCAACTACGACGTGATTCCCTGGGTGATCTACACCAGCCCTGAGATCGCCTGGGCGGGGCTGACCGAGAAGGCCGCCAAGGACGCGGGGCACAAGGTCAAGACCGGGCAGTTCCCCTTCAGCGCCAACGGGCGCGCGCTGGGCCACGGCGATCCGCGCGGCTTCGTGAAGGTGGTGGCCGACGCCGACACCGACAAGCTGCTGGGCGTCCACATGGTCGGCCCCAACGTGTCCGAGCTGATCGGCGAGACGGTGGCGATCATGGAATTCGGCGGCAGCAGTGAAGACCTGGCGCGCACCATCCACGCCCACCCCACCCTCAGCGAAGTGGTCAAGGAAGCGGCGCTGGCCGCCGACAAGCGCGCCTTGCACATGTAATACGGACTCCGATGGAATCGTTTGCGAAAACGATGGACATCCGAGCGGACGCGAGAAGGAGGAGAACGGCTTCCGGGCGTGGAGTTGGCAAACCGGCGCTGTCCCGGTTTGTCAACGAAACAGACGGAATCCGTATAAACCTGGGCAAGCGTTCAGGGACGGGGGGCAGGCCGCGCGGTCTGGCCCCCGTCTCCTATCATGCGGGCATGACCCAGACCCTCACCTCTCCCCTGCCGCTGGAGTCCAGGCTCGTCGAGCGCGTGTGGGGCGGCACGCGCCTGATTCCAGCGGGCGGCGACACCAGCAGGAAGATCGGCGAGGCGTGGGTGGTGGGCGAGGACAACCGAGTGTCGGGTGGCCCGCACACCGGACAGACGCTGGCCGAACTCTCGGCGCAGTTTCCGGAAGAGTTGCTGGGGCGCCGCGCCACCTCTGCCCGCTTTCCGCTGCTGATCAAGCTGCTGGACTGCGCCGAGTGGCTGAGCGTGCAGGTGCACCCGGACGACGCGCAGGCCCGCGAACTGGAGGGCGCGGGTTTTCTGGGCAAGACCGAGGCGTGGCAGGTGCTGGACGCCGATGGGGGCGCGCAGATCATCGCGGGCATCCGCGAGGGCACCCCGCAGGACACTCTCCGCGCGGCAATTCTGGACGGAAAAGTGATGGAGCATGTGGCGTACACCCCGGTTCACGCCAGGGACACCTTCCTGATTCCCGCCGGCACCGTGCACGCGCTGGGGCCAGGGGTCTTCCTGTACGAGGTCCAGCAGACCAGCGATCTGACCTACCGCATCCACGACTGGGACCGCCCCGCCGCCGCTGGCCGCGCCCTGCATCTTGAAAAAAGTGCGGCGGTGGCCCGGCCCTGGCCCGCACCGGCCTCGCCCCCACCAGCCGCTGGGGCCGCCGTGCAGCAGCTGACCCGCTGCGATTACTTCGTGCTGGAGCGCCTGGGCAGCGGCGGCGGCACGCTGGCAGGCGACACCGCCGGGCAGAGTTTCCACGTCCTGACGGTGACGCGGGGCGAGGCGCAGGTGGAAGCGGGCGGCGAGCGACACACCCTGGGCCAGTTCGAGTCGCTGCTGCTGCCCGCCGCCGTGGGCGCTTACGGGCTGTCCGGCGACTTTGAGCTGCTGCGCTCCAGCTTGCCGGAGTGAACACGGCCCGTACTCAACCCGGCGGCAGACGAACACATCCGGAGGCCTGAACAGCGTTCCGGACGCTCAGGAACTTCAGACAGGAGGTTTGTGATGACGATGATGAAAGCCTACGCGCGAACCGCCGCCGACAGCGGCGAGGTCAGGCTGCTGGATGTGCCGCTCCCGAACATCGGCCGGGATGAGGTGCGGGTTCAGGTGCACGCCTTCGGGGTGGGCATTCATGACCGCTCCTTCATTCCGCGGGGCGTGGCGTTCCCGTATCCCATCGGCACGGAGGGTGCCGGCACGGTGGCGGAACTCGGCCCCCAGGTCACGGGCGTGGCCGTGGGTGACCGGGTGATGTTCACCACCAGCCTGCAGCCGCAGGGCGGCGCGTGGGCCGAGTACGCCGCCGTCCGCAGCGACGCGCTGGTGCCGCTGCCCGCCGGACTGACCTTCGCCCAGGGGGCAGCGCTGCCGGTGGCGGGCAAGGCCGCCCTGGAGAGCCTGAACGCGCTGGGGCTGCGGCGGGGCCAGACCCTGTTCGTGGCCGGGGCCTCCGGCGCGATTGGCAGTCTGGTGATTGGGTTGGCGGCGGCCCAGGGCGTCCGGGTGGCCGGTTCGGCGTCGGCGGGCAACCACGCCTACATGCGGGGGCTGGGACTGGAACTCGCCGTCGACTACCACGAGGCCGAGTGGCCGCAGCAGGTGCGCGCCTGGGCCGGGGGCGGGTTGGACGCCGCGCTGGCGATTCAGCCGGGAACGGGCAGCGACAGCCTGAAAACCGTGCGGGACGGCGGCCGGGTGGTGACCGTTTCCGGGGACAGCGCCCAGGTCACGCCCGAGCGGGGCAGCACGGTGCAGCAGATCGGCCACAGCCCGGCCACCCAGGCGAAATTCGCCGAGCTGGTGAACAGCATCGCCAGCGGTGACATTGGGCTGGTAATCGAGAACGAGTACCCATTTGCCGAAGCATTGGCCGCCCTGAAAAAGACCGAAACCCGGCACGCCAGGGGGAAGTCCGTGGTGGTGCTGGACTGACGCGCACAGGCCACGCGCCCTATTTGCTCTTCCACCAGCTGTCGGCCCCCAGCAGCAGCCAGTCCACACTCTTGTCCCCCCGGATCTGCCGGTTGGCCGGACTGAACACCTGGGTGTAGGTGGGGCCGCTGCGGCTGCCGCCACTGTCCGGCTTCAGGGTCAGCGTGTACGAGGCCGCGTCGTAGCTCCACGTGCCACCCGTCGCCTGCTTGCCCCCCGAGCCTGCCGTGATGTTGGGACTGGTCAGGGCGGTAAAACTCTGCCCGGTGTCCTCGTAGCGCCCGTTCGGCAGCAGCCGCAGATCCTTGCTGCCGCTGGAATTAACCGTCGTGTCGCCGGTTCCGGACGTGCGGGCGTATTTGGTGCTGAAGGTGCCGATCACGTCCGCGGCGGTCAGCGCGGGAATCTCATAGTAGGTCCGGCCTCCCACCGCGATGCGGGTCTGGCCCCCACTGAGTTTCTGAACGGAATACAGCGTGGTCTTCCCGTCCGCAGAGGTCACCTGGAAGTTGCTCCCGACGTTCTTCCAGCGCGCGGGCAACTCGCCCCCCCCGATGGCCCTCAGATTTGGGATGCGGTAATTCGTCCTGGCATTCTTCAGAAAGACGCCGCCGGGTAAAAAGGCCAGGGCATCCGTGTGGGTGAAGGCCTGAAGTTGCAGCCCACTGGGGGTGTAGACGTTCCTCACCCCCGACTCAGACCAGAGGTACAGCCTGACCCGCTCGCCGCGCGCGTACCCGTTCTTGATCGCCTGGGCGGCCTGCGTGAATGCGGTGTCGCGGGCCGCAAGTTCCTTCTTGACCGCTGCCGGATCAAGGTTGACCGAATTGACCACCGCCAGCATGGTTTTCAGGTGGTCTTCCAGTTGCTCCCGGCTGCGGCCGAACTGTTCCAGCGGCAGGGTCACGCCGCCCTGCTCCAGCAGCACCAAGAACGACACGTCCGGGCGGCTGTCTTTGGGACTGTCGCCCCGCTCCAGCAGGTACAGATAGGCGGTGGTGGCGCCGTCCCTGATCACGTCCTCCTTGAAGGCGTTCTCGATCACCCTGACCGTTTCGCCCTGGCTGTCTTTCATCCAGGCCAGCAGCGTTTTCAGGGTCTGCGGAGCGCGGCCCACCACCGCTTCATGCACGCGCAGCAGCGGATACGGCTGGTCCTGGCCCTCGTAGACCACGCAGCGGCCGGGGCAATTCCCGGACAGCGCTGAAGCCTTCATGCCGGCGGGGTCTTTCCAGTTCACCCCCGCGTAACGGGGCGTGGCGGCCTCCGCCCAGGCTGGCAGGGTCAGGGCAACGAGAAACAGGACGTGTGGAACGCGTGGATTCGGGAGCGGCATGGATCTGTCCTCCTGTCGGCGTATGGGCGGGAAGCGATTGTTCGGCAGCGATTGACCTCACTTTGTAACTGCCCCGAGGATGAGAAAACCGCCCTCCGCCCCAGGGGCAGCGGGCGGCGGTAGCCAGAGCATGGACGCGGCGCTTCAGCCAGGGCGGTGGGCCGGATCGTGGCGGTAGACCCGCCGGGTGGCCTCGTCCAGAATGGCCCGCAGGTCTTCCTCGCTCTGGGCCTCCACGTACACGCGCACCACCGGCTCGGTGCCCGACGCGCGGAACATCGCCGACGCACCGCCCGCCAGCGACAGCTTGACACCGTCGCGGGTGTTGGCCCCCTCCACCACCCGGCCCGCCACCTCGGCAAAAGCCTGGGCCTCGGCCAGCAGCGCCGCCTTGTCGAACTGTTCACTCAGGTGCAGGTCGGCGCGGTCATAGTGGTGCCGGAAGCCCACCTCCCGCTCAATGTCGGCGAACAGTTCCGGCAGGCTCTTGCCGCTGGCGGCCATCGCCTCGATCATCAGCAGGCTGTTGAGCAGACCGTCGCGCTCCGGAATGTGCCCGCGCGAGGACAGCCCGCCGGATTCCTCGCCGCCGATCAGCACAGCCTTTGATTCGTCCTCCTGCCCCTCTAGAAAGGCGTCGGTGATGTACTTGAAGCCCACCGGCGTCTCCAGCACCTCCAGGCCCAGCCTGCGGGCCAGCAGTTCGATCACGCGGCTGCCCGACACCGTCTTGACCACCCGCCCGCGCAGGCCGCGCACGCGGTACAGGTGCGCGGTCAGCACGGCGAAGATCTGGTGACTGTTGAAAAACTGCCCGCCCGCCGTGACCGCGCCCACCCGGTCGGCGTCGCCGTCGGTGACCGCGCCCAGGGTCTGCCCTTCTTCTCCGGCCAGCAGCCCCATCAGTTCGCCCAGGCTGGCCGGGACGGGTTCCGGATTGACGCCGTGAAACAGCGGATCGGGGCGTCCATGCAGCTCGCTCAGCTGCAGCTTCAAGCCAGCGTGCGCGGCGTAACCAGTCAGCCAGCCGCAGGCCGCGCCGCCCATCGGATCATGGATCACACGGCCCCGGTAGGCGCGCAGCACCTCCAGGTCCAGTTGGCGGTCCAGCTGCTCGTAGTACGCCTGCCGGATGTCCAGAGGCCGTACCGTGCCGCGCGGCCCGTTGTAGGGTTCGGGCACGGCCAGCGCCGCTTCCACCTGGGCCACCAGGGCCGGGGTGGCGCTGCCGCCGTAATGGCCCTTGAGCTTGTAGCCGCTGTACTGGGGCGGGTTGTGGCTGGCCGTGACCATCACGCCCCCGGCCGCGCCGTGGTGGACCACCGCGAAAGACAGCGCCGGGGTGGGCAGATACTCGCCCGCCAGCCACACGTCCAGCCCGCCCTCGGCCATCGTCTCGGCCACCACGCGGGCAAAGTTCGCGCCCTGAAATCGGGGATCGAAGCCCACCACCACCGAGCCGCCCCCCGCCTGACGCAGCGCCTGGGCATGGGCCTGCGCCACCATTCGCACGTTGGCGTAGGTAAAGTCATCGGCGATAATGTCGCGCCAGCCGTCTGTTCCGAATTGAATGGGCATGTCAGGAGTCTCCGGGCCACAGCGTAGCAGGATGGGTCTGACAGGACTCCGGCAGCGGCAGGGCAGCCCGGTGCGCCGTCCGCAGGGTTGCCCATTGACGTATCACCTGTGCTGGGCTATGATTCACGCCGTGCTGAAAAGCACCCCTTGAAAGGGCGGCGGACACACTGAAAAAAGTGAATGCTGAGGGTGTGGCCCCATCGTCTAACGGTTAGGACACTACCCTTTCAAGGTAGCGATACGGGTTCGAATCCCGTTGGGGTCACCAACTTTAACCTCCGCTTCGGCGGGGGTTTTTGCTTTATATGTGTGCCGTTGGGCAGACCCGCTGTCTATCGTGGGCTATATGGCGTGCATTGACACCCCGCCGCCCCCTTGCTACATTGACTGCCGCCTGTCCGGTTGCGGACGCGCGAAGTCAAATGGTGCGCGGGTGTAGCTCAGTTGGTTAGAGCGCACGCCTGATAAGCGTGAGGTCCCCAGTTCAAGTCTGGGCATCCGCACCAGCCAAGTGAGAACCCCGTCCTGGACGGGGTTTTTTCGTGTTCAGAAATTCAGCCCGAATCATGAAAACGTCTGCATAATGGCCGGAAGCGTGGTGTCATCTGCATGATGGGAAGGGACAGCTCAGGCCTCCCCTCCTCACCGTCCGCGCCCTCTCTACCTCGGCAAGACGCTCGTGCCCATCAAATACTGATCCAGCGCCCGCGCCGCCTGCCGCCCCTCACGGATGGCCCAGACCACCAGGCTCTGCCCCCGGCGCATATCGCCTGCCGCAAAGACGCCGGGGAGATTGGTCACGTAACCGCCCTCCTCCTCCGTTCCCGCCAAAGCGTTGCCGCGCGTGTCCTTTTCGATGCCGAAGGCATCCAGGACGCTGCCCACCGGGCTGACGAAGCCCATCGCCAGCAGCACCAGTTCCGCCGGATGGATTTCCTCGCTGCCCTCGATTTCCTTAAGGTGGCCGTCTACCAGCTCGATACGCACGGTCTTGACCCCGGTGACCTTGCCACCCTCGCCGATGAATTCCTTGGTGGCAATCGCAAATTCGCGGGTCACCCCCTCCTCGTGGCTGGAGCTGGTGCGAAGCTTGAGGGGCCAGTACGGCCAGACCAGCGGCTTGTTCTCGTGTTCGGGCGGCTGGGGCATCACCTCGAACTGGGTCACCGAGACGGCGCCGTGGCGGTTGCTGGTGCCGACGCAATCGCTGCCGGTGTCGCCGCCGCCGATCACGACGACGTGTTTGCCATCGGCACGCAGTTGCTTTTTGAGCCTGTCGCCCGCATTCACGCGGTTCTGCCCCGGCAGGAATTCCATCGCGAAATGCACGCCGTCCAGCTCGCGCCCCGGCACCGGCAAGTCGCGGGGCTGCTCCGCGCCGCCGCACAGCAGCACGGCGTCGAATTCGGCGCGCAGCTCGTCGGGCGTTACAGCGGACTTGGCGAGGTTGGTCACCGTGCTTTTCCTGTCCCACGTGCCCACCAGCACGCCGGTTCTGAAGGTCACGCCCTCGGCTTCCATCTGCTGGACACGGCGGTCAATGTGGTGCTTTTCCATCTTGAAATCGGGGATGCCGTAGCGCAGCAGGCCGCCCACGCGGTCATTTTTCTCAAAGACCGTCACGGCGTGTCCGGCGCGGGCCAGTTGCTGCGCTGCTGCCAGTCCCGCCGGGCCGCTGCCGATCACGGCCACGGTTTTGCCCGTCTTCACCTGCGGCGGCTGCGGCCTGACCCAGCCCTCCTGCCACGCCCGCTCGATGATCGCCAGCTCAATGGACTTGATGCCCACCGGATCGTCGTTGATGTTCAGCGTGCAGGCCGCCTCGCACGGCGCGGGGCAGATGCGGCCCGTGAACTCGGGAAAATTATTCGTGCTGTGCAGCGTTTCAATGGCCGAGAGCCAGTCGTTCTCGTACACCAGATTGTTGAAATCGGGGATGATATTGCCCACCGGGCAGCCGTTGTTGCAAAACGGAATGCCGCAGTCCATGCAGCGCACCGCCTGTTTCTGCGCCGCCTCATTCGCCAGCGGCAGCACGAACTCGGCGTAATTCTTGAGGCGAGTATCGACGGGCTGGGACTTCTCTTTGACGCGGGGCTGTTCGAGAAAGCCGGTGATTTTGGACATGGAGGGCCTCCGAGCGGGATGTGGCTTGTGGCGTGTGGGAAAAGAGGGGTGGGCGGGAGGCGGTACGCGGTGCGCGGGAAAAGAGGGGGGATGTTTCGTCCGGGCCGCGCTGGGAGGGCGTTTGCGTTCCCCCCTCTCCTGCGGAGCTGTCCCAGTCCCGGCCTCCCCCGCAAGGGAGGAGGGGCTAAATGCCCATGTTTCTGGGATTTGCACGAAGTTTGAAAGGCTTCTGCGCTCTTCTCCCCTCTCCCCCTGTGTGTGACTCGTAGAGCTGCGAAGCAGAGGGTGGAGCCGCGCAGCGGCGGGGGTGACTTGCAAAGCTGCGGAGCAGAGGGGGCCACCGGGCAGGCCAAAACTCAAGCAAGTTACCCTGGCCCTCTCCATCAACCATCGCCCATCTACGTCGTCAACGTCCCCTGCCCACCTTTGCGGCCCGGCCCGGCCTCCATGCTCGTCGTGTCGGCGGCCTCCACCGTGCCGGGCGCGGGCTGACGGGCTGCTTGCTCCTTCAACGCGCGCTGGTACTCCAGCGGGAAGACCTTGACGAAACGCTTGCGGGCGCTGTCCCAGTCGTCGAGGATGTCGCTGGCGATGGCCGAACCCGTCCAGCGGTGGTGGCTCTCGATCAGCTCGCGGAGCTGGGTTTCGTCGGCCTGGCCGCCGTGCAGGCTGCGGGCGTCAGCGCTCTGCATCTGCTCGTCGGCGGGCTGAACGCGGTGCAGGCTGACCATGCTGAGGTTGCATTTCTTCTCGAAGCTGCCGTCCTCGTCGTAGACATAGGCGACGCCGCCGCTCATGCCCGCCGCGAAATTGCGTCCGGTCTGGCCCAGCACCACCACGGTGCCGCCGGTCATGTACTCGCAGCCGTGGTCTCCGGTGCCTTCCACCACGGCCCGCGCCCCGCTGAGGCGCACGGCGAAGCGCTCGCCGGCCACGCCGCGCAGGAACGCCTCGCCCGCCGTTGCGCCGTACAGGGCGGTGTTGCCGGTGATGATGTTCTGCCGCGCGTCGCCCCGGAATTCGATGCTGGGCCGCACCACCACGCGCCCGCCGCTGAGGCCTTTGCCCGCGTAGTCGTTGGCGTCGCCGATCAGGTACAGGGTCAGGCCCGGAGCCAGGAACGCGCCGAAGCTCTGGCCCCCGGTGCCTTCCATCTGGATGAACACGGTCTGATCGGGCAGCCCTTCCGGGCGCACGCGGATCAGCTCGCCGGACAGCATCGCGCCCACCGAGCGGTTCACGTTTCGCACGTCCTGAAGGAAATGCACCCGCTCGCCCTTCTCGATGGCGGGGCGGCACTTCTCGATCAGCACGCGATCTAGGGCACCCTCCAAACCGTGATCCTGCGTCCCGGTGTGGCGGTGGCCCACGCCGGGGAGGTCAGCGCGGAAGAACAGGCGGCTGAAGTCCAGGCCCTGCGCCTTCCAGTGCGCCACGCCCGCGCGGGTGTCGAGCAGATCCGAGCGCCCGATCAGCTCGTCGAAGGTGCGCAGGCCCAGCGAGGCCATGATGGCGCGCACTTCCTCGGCCACGAAGAAGAAGTAGTTGATGACGTGTTCTGGCTTGCCGGTGAAGCGGGCGCGCAGCACCGGGTCCTGCGTCGCCACGCCCACCGGACAGGTGTTCAGGTGGCATTTGCGCATCATGATGCAGCCCTGCACCACCAGCGGCGCGGTGGCAAAGCCGAACTCGTCCGCGCCCAGCAGCGCCGCCACCACCACGTCGCGCCCGGTCTTGAGCTGCCCGTCGGTCTGCACGCGCACGCGGTCCCGCAGGCGGTTCAGCACGAGGGTTTGCTGTGTCTCGGCCAGCCCCATTTCCCACGGCGTCCCGGCGTGCTTGATGCTGCTCCAGGGGGACGCCCCAGTGCCGCCGTCATGCCCCGCGATCACGATGTGATCGGCCTTGCACTTGGCAACCCCGGCGGCAATGGTGCCGACGCCCACCTCTGAGACCAGCTTGACCGAGATGTCTGCGCGCGGGTTGACGTTCTTGAGATCGTGGATCAGTTGCTTGAGGTCCTCGATGGAATAGATGTCGTGGTGCGGCGGCGGGCTGATCAAGCCCACACCGGGGACGCTGTGGCGCAGGTAGCCGATGTACTCGCTGACCTTGCCGCCGGGAAGCTGCCCGCCCTCGCCGGGCTTGGCCCCCTGCGCCATCTTGATCTGGATTTGATCGGCGCTGCCCAGGTAGCCGGTGGTGACGCCGAAGCGCCCGGAGGCCACCTGCTTGATCCTGGAACGCAGCGAATCGCTGGGTTCCAGCGGGTAATCCACTTCGACGCGGCTGGCCCCCAGGATTCCGGCCAGGGTTTCGCCCTCGCCGATGCTTTCGCCGCGCAGTTCGCGCTCGTAGCGGGCTGGGTCTTCGCCGCCTTCCCCCGTGTTGGACTTGCCGCCAATCCGGTTCATGGCGACGGCCAGCGTGGTGTGCGCCTCGGTGGAGATGGATCCGAGGCTCATTGCCCCGGTGGCGAAGCGTTTGACGATCTCGGCGGCAGGTTCGACTTCCTCGATAGGAATGGGCGTCGCGCCATCCATCCTGAACTCAAACAGGCCGCGCAGGGTCATGTGGCGCTTGCTCTGATCGTTGATGATGCGGGCGTATTCCTCGTAGGTGCTGGCCGAACCGCTGCGGGTGGCGTGTTGCAGCTTGGCGATGGCGTCGGGCGTCCACATGTGTTCCTCGCCGCGCACGCGCCAGGCGTACTCGCCGCCCGCGTCCAGCCCGCGCGCCAGCAGCGGGTCTGCGCCGTAAGCCGCCGCGTGCGTCCGCAACGCTTCCTCGGCCACCTCGAAGATGCCGATGCCGCCGATCTGCGTGGCGGTGCCCCGGAAATACTTCTCCACGAAGTCGGTTTGCAGGCCCATCGCCTCGAACAGTTGCGCGCCGCAGTACGACATGTAGGTGCTGACGCCCATCTTGGACATGATCTTGCTCAGGCCCTTGCCGACCGCCTTGATGTAGTTGCGCATGGCCTTGGCGGGGCCGATGTCGCTCAGGTTGGGCATGCCGGGGATTTCGGCGTGCAGGTCAATCAGGGTTTCCAGGGCCAGATACGGATGAATCGCCTCCGCCCCGTAGCCCGCCAGCGCGGCGAAGTGATGCACCTCGCGGGCGTCGCCCGTTTCCACCACCAGCCCGACTTTCATCCGTAATCCAGCTTTCACCAGATGGTGATGCACGCTGGACAGCGCCAGCAGCGCCGGAATCGCCACACGCTCCCGGTCCACCCGGCGGTCACTGATGATGATGATGTTGTGGCCGTTGTCGATGGCGTCCACCGCCCAGGCGTTGATGGTGGCGAGCTTGGCCTCGATGCCGCGCGCGCCCCACTCGGCGGGGTAGGTGATGTCCAGCTCGTAGGCGCTGAACTTGCCGCGCGTGTGCTCGCTGATGGAACGGACGCGGGCCATGTCGTCGAAGTCCAGAATCGGCTGCGAGACTTCCAGACGCATCTGCGGATTGACGGCGTTGATGTCCAGCAGGTTGGGGCGCGGCCCGACGAAGGAGCGCAGGCTCATGACCACCGATTCGCGGATCGGGTCAATCGGCGGGTTGGTGACCTGCGCGAACAGCTGCCGGAAGTACGAGTACAGCGGCTTGCTGCGCGCCGACAGCACGGCCAACGGCGAGTCGTTGCCCATCGAACCCAGGCCCTCCTCGCCGGACTTCGCCATTGGCCCCATGAGGAATTTGAGGTCTTCCTGGCTGTAGCCGAAGGCCTGCTGCCGGTCGAGCAGCGTTTCGGAGAACTGGCCCACGGTGCCGGTGTCCCCGGCGTCGGCCAGCGGAACGCGGGTGTTGTCCACCCACTGGCGGTACGGCTTGGCCGAGGCGTACTGGTTTTTCAGCTCGGCGTCCTCCACGATGCGCCCGGCCTCCAGATCCACCATGAACATCTTGCCCGGCTGGAGCCGCCATTTCTTAACAATGCGGCTCTCGGGAATCGGCAGCACCCCGGATTCGGAGGCCAGGATCACCAGATCGTCGCGGGTCTGGACATAGCGCGCGGGGCGCAGGCCGTTGCGATCCAGCATCGCGCCCACCTGCCGCCCGTCGGTGAAGACCATCGCGGCGGGGCCGTCCCACGGCTCCATCAGGGCCGCGTGGTACTCGTAAAACGCGCGGCGGCGGTCATCCAGCAGGGGGTTGTCCTCCCACGCCTCGGGAATCATCATCATCGCGGCGTGGGCCATCGGGTAGCCCGCCAGGGTCAGCAGTTCCAGCGCGTTGTCGAAGGTGGCGGTGTCGGACTCGCCCTCGAAGGACACCGGGTAGATCTTTTTCAGGTCGTCGCCCAGCACCGGAGAGGACATCACGCCCTCGCGCGCCCGCATCCAGTTGAAGTTGCCCTTGACGGTGTTGATCTCGCCGTTGTGGGCCACCATGCGGTACGGGTGCGCCAGTTGCCATTCGGGGAAAGTGTTGGTGGAAAAGCGCTGGTGAACGAGGGCCAGCGCCGAAACGACAGATTGATCCTGCAAATCCAGGTAATACTCGCCCACCTGCGTCGCCAGCAGCAGTCCCTTATAGATCACCGTGCGGCACGACATGCTGGGAACGTAATACTCCGCCCCGTGCGTGAAATTCAGGGCGCGGATGGCATTGCTGGCGCGGCGGCGGATCACGTACAGCTTGCGCTCCAGCGCGTCTGGGACGAGGGTGTCTGGCCCGGCCCCGATGAAAATTTGCCGAATGACCGGCTCTTTCTCGCGCACGGTGGGACTCATCGGCATCTCGCGGTTGACGGGAACATCGCGCCAGCCCAGCACGAGCTGGCCCTCGGCCACCACCGCCCGCTCCAGCTCCTGCTCGCAGGCGCGGCGCGAGGCGATTTCCTTGGGCAGGAAGATCATGCCCACGCCGTAATCCCCGGCGGGAGGCAGGGTCACGTCCTGAAGCGCCATCTGCGCGCGGTAGAAGGCGTCGGGGATCTGGATCAGCAATCCCGCGCCGTCGCCCATCAAAGGATCAGCCCCCACCGCGCCCCGGTGATCGAGATTTTCCAGAATCTTCAGGCCCTGTGTGATGATCGAGTGCTGTTTAAGCCCCTTGATGTGCGCCACGAAGCCCACGCCGCAGGCGTCATGCTCGCGGCCCGCGTACAAGCCGTGCTGCCGCGCCGCCTCGACCTCTCCGCGCGAGGGCGGCCGGGAGGGAGGCACGCCCTGGGGAGGAGTCTGCATTTGTCTCTGGGGCTGAGGCAGGCCCGGAAGATTCCGGCTGGTGTTGTTCGGCATAGGCACGCTCCTGTCTGGTCATGACAGTCCCGCCCGGCGTGGGCGAGCCTTCATGGAATCACCATACAGTGGGGTGCATTTTCATGCAGGACGTTGTTTATAACGCCCTGACGCGCCACCGACCTGCCGAATGCCAGGCGGCGGGCCGTGCCGGTGCCGTGACAGGTGGGGGCGTGGCTCTGCGCCCGCCCCCGCACCCCGCCGCGCTGAGGATAAATTCAGCCTAAATTCACTCCGCGCTGGAATAGGGAGCAAGCGCAGTCTCAGTCTGCCGTGGCCGTGACGGGGGGCACCAGCCAGACCACCGCGCGGGCATCATTCAGACCGGTCAGCAGCACACGAGGGGTGAAGTTGCCGGATTGCAGGCCCAGGGCGGTGTTGTAACGGGTCAGGGTGCTGGCAGTCAGGGTGTACAGGTTGCCGTCGGGGGCCAGGGTCAGGTCGCGCAGGTCCGAGACGGACGCGACGGTGGCGGCCGTGCGGCTGGTGTTGCCGTCCCAGACCAGCAACGGCTGGGCACTCTGGTTGCTCAGAACGTTGCTGCGCCACGCGGCCAGCAGGTTCTGGCTGCCGGCGGTGCCGCTCCACAACCGGTCGAAACGCCGCGCGCCGAAGGCGGCCAGCGCCGTGCCGTCCGGAACTCCCGCCGCGTCCACCTTCTGCACTCCGCCGTCGGTGGCGGCCAGGATGCCCTGGTTGTAGGCCACCAGGGCGCGGATGGCCGGGGTCGGCAGCGGGTCACTGACCTCGGCCACCGTGTCGCCTGAATTCCTCGGTGCGGCGCGCAGCACCTCGCTGCCGCCGCCCACGCGCGGGCGGGCCACCAGCCCCACGTCCCCGAGCACCGCCAGGCTGACCGGAGGCACGTCCTGCCCCGGCGTGGGCGGCAGGTAGGCCCTCAGCAGGGCGGTCCAGACCAGGGAGCCGCTGGCGTTGTACAGCGCCAGTTGCTGCGGCCCGTTGGGGCACTGACTCAGGGCCAGCAGACGGTCCCGCGAGGCGCTGCTGGCCGTCTGGACCAGACAGGTCTGCGCGAAGGGCAGCGCCGCAAACGGCTGGACGTCGGCCAGATCACTGTCGCGGCTTTCGATTCCGGTGCTGAGCGTCAGGGCCAGCCGCTGGCCACCGGACAGCGAATTCAGGGTCACGCCGTCGGTCACGGCCACGGTCTTGTCGGCGTTGACCGGCGCGGAGTTGCTGTCGGCGTTGGGGGTCACGGTGCGCAGCGTCGCGCCGCCATCGGTCAGCAGCGCCACGCGCAGGGCCACCTGTGGCTCCTCGGTGCCGGTGCAGGCCGCCAGAAGGGCAGGCAGCAGAACCAGGGCAGACAGGCGGGCCAGGGGTCTGGGCTGTGGTCTGAGTCGTTGTGGGTTGGGCTGGGGGGTCATGGGCCTCCTCGGACGGTCAACAGGGGGGAGCGGGCGGCGGACACAGCGCGGCGAACGCAACGCCCACGGCTCAGGGCGAGTCGGGGTTCAGCAGCGGCACTTTGGTTCCGTCCGGCGTCAGGTCAAAGAGGGGGTACTGGCTCTGGCCGGGCAGGCCCACCGACAGGCGGTAGCGGCGCTGCACTAGGTCGGCCTCGGCCTGGACGGCCCAGCAGCAGCGGTCGATGGTCAGCCCGATCACTGGGGACAGCGGCGCGGGATCCTGGCGCACGCCGTCTTTCCAGACGAAGGTCTGGCGCAGGCTGCCCGTCAGGTACGCGCCGGGCACCTGCCCTTTACGTCCGATGCCCACGCTGACGCGCAGCGGATCGATGCTGAGGTAGTCGGTGGCCGTGTCGTCCGGGTAAAAGCCGCTGCGGGTGCGGTAGTACTGTACCCGGCCCGACAGCGCCGCGCGGCTGCCGAACCCGATGTTGGCGTCCAGGTCCGCCCGCGTCAGCTCGGTGCGGAACTGGTCCAGACCCGGGGTGGCCACCGTGGCCGACAGCGCCAGCCGCTGGCCAGGCCGGGTCACGCTCAGGCTGCCGGAAGCAGTGGGGCGGGTCCAGCCGCCGCGCACCAGATCGTAGGGGCCGCCGTAGGTCAGCTGCCAGTCGTTGGCGCTGCCGTTCACCGTGCCGACGCTGAAAGTCAGCGTGCCGCTGTTCGGGGCACTGCCGGGCGCTGGGTTGTCCTCCACCACGCGGTTCAGCAGCAGGTCATGGGTGGTCGACAGCTGATAGCGCGCCCGCCACGTCAGGGTGGCGTTGCCGGAGATTCGTCCGGTGGGCGGGTACAGCGTCTCGCGGGCCGAGAAGGTCAGGGGGTTGAGGACCGCGTCGCGCCCCACGGTGGCGTTGATGGTGGCGCCCACCTCGTCGATCTGCGGCTTTTCGATGTTGTGGGTGGCGTAGACGCTGATCGAGTCCGCGCGTGTGGCCCCGGTGACGGTGGCCCGCAGCGTGAAAGGCGAGTAACCGGTCACGCGCGAGTAGCCGCCCGAGGCGCTCAGCGTCAGGTCCGGCGCGGGCCACGCGCTGCTGCGGCGCAGGTACGCGGGCCGGGCCGGCACGGCGGGGCCGTACTCGGTGGCCAGGCGGGCCGGCTGGGCGTCCACCGGGGTCAGCGTGCCGGAGCCGGGGTCGCCCACCGTCGCGTTGTACGAGAAGGTTTCCAGCTCCTTGGTAAACGGCTGGTAGCCCAGTTGCGCGTTCAGGTTCAGCGGCAGGCGGTTGACGCTGACCGTGAAGACGGCGGGGTCCTGCAGGTCCGGGGCCAGGAACAGGTCGCGCTTGAGCGAGACGCCGAACCGCACGTCCGGGACCGGCACGGTGCTGAGGTTCAGGCTCAGCGGCGCGCTCAACAGGCGGCCCCCCAGGGCGTCGAAGGCGAAGGGGCTGGTGCCCTCGCGCCGCAGGTAGCCCACCCCGAAGGTCACGGTGTTGGTGGTGTTGAAACGCTGGGTCAGCCCGGCGTTCAGGTTCAGGTCCACGGTTCTGGCCCCGGTGCCGTAATAGCGCCCCGTAAAGGTGTTGCCCAGCGCCAGATCGGCGTCCTTCCACGGCTGAGCGGTGTACGCCAGGGCGTGCTGCTCTTCGAGGCGGGTGGTGCTGATGTTCGGCCCCTGCGCGGTGGCGCTGGGCGACAGCGGATTGCTCTGGGCGGTGTAGCGCCCCGCCGTCAGGCGCGTGTCGGCGCTGAAGGTGCCGTTGGTGTACGGCCTGGGGTCCAGCACCGCCTCGGTCTTGCGGTACGGCGTGTAGATCCCGGTCGTCGGCTCCGGGCCGAAGCGGTTCAGGTAGGCGAATTCCGCCGAGAACAGCGGGTATTCCACCTTCGCCCCGAAATCCACCCGCGTCACGCCGCGCTCGGCCGCCGTCTCGCTCAGGCCGATGTCCTTGCGGGTCACGTTCAGGCGGTAGTCCAGATCGCGCGTTGCCAGCGACAGCGGCACCCGGCCGGTCACGCCGAAATTGAGGTCCACGTCGTAGCCGGGGTTGGCGCTGCCGTCCGGATTCAGCGGTTTGGGGTCCGCCAGCGTGTACAGGTCGGCGCGGTCCACGAAGGGCAGCGGCGCGTACGAGCGCAGCGCCACGCCCGCCCCCACGCTGGGGCTGCGGTTCTGGTAGAAGCGCAGCAGCGTGGTGCCCAGCGTGCTGCTGCCCACCGAGAACGGCAAGTCGGCCTCCACGGTGTAGCCGTCGGCCGAGTCCTGCCCGATCAGCACGCGGGGCTGGCGTTCGGGGTCGTTCAGGGGAATCACGATCACCGGCAGGAACAGCACCGGCACGTCGGCCAGCAGCAGCTGCGCGCGGTAGGCCACCAGCCGGTCACCGGGGTAGACGATCAGCCGTTCGGCGCGGAAGGCGTAGTCGTTGGGCGTGCGCCCGCACTTGGCGCAGGTGGTGAAGTAGCCCCCCGTGGCACGCAGCTGCCCCGGAATGCGCTCGACCTCCTGCCCCTGAATCTCCAGATCGGCGTCGCTGATCAGCACGTCCTGCCCGGTGATCTGCTCGTCGCCCAGCTCCACCACCAGGTTCTCGCCGCTGAGGTCCTGGCCGTCCCTGGCGCTGCGGTAACTGGCCGCGCCCACCAGCGTCAGGGTGCGGCGGGTGCGGTTGTATTCCACGCGTCTGGCCCGCACCACGTCGTCGTCCACGCGCAGTTCCACGTTCGCGCCGCTGATGATCACCAGTTCCTGGCCGTCCACCTGCCGCAGTTCCAGCGTATCCGCCGAGACGATCTTGACCGTGCGGGCCTCGGCGCCGCCCAGCACGGCGGTTCCCAGCAGGCCCAGGGTGAGGACCGTGTTGCGGGCCAGGGTGCGCAGTTTCCCCTTCCTGGACGGCTGATTCTTGACGGGCTGTCGCGCCCCGGCCCGCCCCCGCCGGCTGCCGAAGCTCACTGGACCTCCCCCCTGGAGTGAAGGGCCAGCGCCAGGGTCTGCGCGGCCGAGGGCAGCGGGAATGAACCGGCCAGCACCGCCCCTCCCCCGTTCCGCTGGCCCGCCAGCACGCTCAGGCTGGTGCCGGGGTAGTAGAAGCCCAGAATCTTCAGGTGATCCTGCCCCGCCCGTGCCAGTCCCAGCGCGCCGTACTGCGACAGCCCCACGCCGTGCCCCGCGCCGCTGCCGCTGATGACCAGCGGGTTCAGGCCACTCAGGCTGATCCGCGTGCCCGGGGCACCCAGCGAACGCACGAAGCCGCCCGCATTCGCGCCCGTGATGCGGGCCGTGCCGCCATCGCCGCTGACCGTGATCTCGGCGGGCCTTCCCGAGGGACTGAGGCGCGTGACGCTCACCGCCCGCAGGCTCCCGACGCGCGCGCCGTAGCGGGCCGCCACCGTCTGCACCTGCGCCGCCGTGACCTCCACCCGCCACCCGGCGCGCGGACTGCCGGCCGAGTACGGATCGGCCTGGGCGCGCAGGTACGGCAGCTCCTTGCCCCAGACCTCCGCGCTGGAGGCCGTGAAGCCTCCCGAATCGCTGCTGAAATAGGTGCTGGCGGGCCGTCCCGCGTAGGCCACGACCTGCGCGCGGGTGGCGTCGATGGCCGCGCTGGCCTCGGGCTTCTCGGCCTTCAGGCCAGGGTAGACCTGACAGCTCTCGGTGGCGCAGGTGTCGAAAGGGGCCGCCGGGTTGATGCGCGCCGCCACATAGGTCCGGGCGATCACCGCCTGGGCCGCGAGCGCGGCGGCGGGCCACGAGGCGGGCATCTCGGCAGGCACCACGCCGCGCAGGTAATCCTCCACATCCACCACGTTCACGCCCTGCACGCCGCCGTCCTGCACGCGCAGCAGCACGCCGCCCCGGTACGGTTTGCCCGCAATCTCCACCACACTGCCGGGACTGGGCGGCAGGTACAGCGTGGGGTTGCCCGCCGCCTGCCCGTTCAGCGTGAGTTGCCCGCCGGACACCCCCACGGTCCACACCGTCATCTGCGGCGGCGCGGCGGGCAGACCCGGCGGCGTCAGGGCGTCGCGCACCGCGCCAGGCTGGGCCGGCGCCACCGGCACGCGCACGGTCAGCTGCGGCGCGGCGGCCACCAGCACGCGCACGTTCAGGGCAGAGGCGGGGGCAGCGCAGACCAGCGCGCCGCACAGCGCGGCACCCAGTGCGGCATTGGGGCCCAGCCACACGGGCCGTCCAGGCCGCGTCCGCGGCCCTGTCGGCAAAGCCAGCAGGGCGGTCAGCAGAGAGGGGAAGGACTGGGACATCGTTGGGGCCGAGTATAAACATCCCGCATGTGCGCCCTTCTCACAGCGGCGTGAGAAGCCCCCGGTTAAGGCGCGCGGCACGCGGCATCATGGCAGGCATGCACACCGCCGCAAACAGCGCCGCGCCGCCCGCCGGCCCCGGTCAGGCCAGCCCCGGTCAAGTCTGGGCCCACGTCGGACAAGCTTTCACGCCCCAGGACTACGACGTGGTGATCCTGGGCGCGGGCCGCATGGGGTCTGTCTTGGCCTTTTACCTGCGGCAACTGGCCCCCCGCCTGCGCCTGCTGCTGCTGGAGGAAGGCGGCCTGCCCAACGAGGACGGCGCCACGCTGCTGGCCCCCGGCGTGTGGACGACGTGGGGCGTGCCGCAAGATCGGCGGGCCCAGGCGACCTGGACGCGCGAGCAACTGCACACGGCTTTCGGCGACATCAGCTTCCAGACCCGCCCGCTGATCGAGCTGTTCGCGGCAGGCGGGCCGGACCGGTCCCCCACCGCCGACGCTCTGGCCCCCTTTCCGGACGCGCTGGCGCTGGTCGACGTGGCGGCCCTGCCCTTTGCCCGCGTGGATTCTGGGGCCGCCACCTACCGCCCCGGCGCGCTGGCGCTGGCCGCCGCGCAGATGGCCGTGAAGGCGGGGGCCGATCTGATGCTCAACGCCCGTGCCCACGCCGCCCTGACCCCGCAGGCCAGCGGCGGCCTCGTGACCATCGAACGGCTGAGCGTGACCAACACCCACCAGATCGTCGTTCACGAGACGCACCGCCTGCGGGCCGCCACCCTGGTGCTGGCGCTGGGCGCGGACGGCCCGCACGCGGCGGAACATGATCTGGGCCTTCACACCACCCACGCCCGCGCCTACCGCCAGACGCCGCGCCTGAATGCCCCCAGCAGCGACGACACGCCGGTGCTGCGAGCCGCCGGCCTGACCCTGCGCCCGCAAAACGGCGGCTTCACCCTGATTCCGGCGGTTCACCACCGCGATCCGCACGGCTACACGCCGACGGGCGGCCATCTGACCGGGGTTCCCACGGGCCTGCGCCGCGAGACGCTGGAGGATCTGGTGGCCCTGATGGAGGCCCTGCCCCCGCTGGGCACGGGGGCGCTGGGCCTGGGCCGCAGCATCAGCGACGTGCCCGGCGCGTGGCTGGCGCTGCCGGGCGGACGGGCCGACGGCCTGCCGCTGCACCAGCGTCTGGCGGACGGCGTTCACCTGCTGCTGGGCGGCCCGCACGCCGACACGCTGGGACTGGCGGTGGCCCACGATCTGGCGGCGGCGGTGGCGGGCAGAGAGCACAGACCGTGGCAGGACGAGGACGAGCCGGCAAGGTGACGCCGCCTTCATGCTCTCCACCCTTCATGCTCTCCACACTGTGTTTAGGGAGCTAACCCCCATTTAACGCGCGGAGCTAGACTGCCGGACAAGACGCCACTCCGAAACCACGCGCCCCACAA
Source organism: Deinococcus radiopugnans ATCC 19172 (assembly GCF_006335125.1). Lineage (NCBI taxonomy): Bacteria > Thermotogati > Deinococcota > Deinococci > Deinococcales > Deinococcaceae > Deinococcus > Deinococcus radiopugnans. The sequence goes on along the minus strand of NZ_VDMO01000003.1, from coordinate 69,139 downwards.
GGAGACCCCCATGCCCAACATCGGCCCCGCAGAACTGATCGTGATTTTACTGGTTGCCCTGGTGGTGTTCGGCCCCCGCAAGCTGCCCGAGCTGGGCAAGAGCCTGGGCGCGGGCCTGCGCGAGTTCCGCAAGAGCACCCAGAGCCTCAAGGACGAGCTGGACGGCAGCCTGAACGACAAGGGTCCACAGGCAGCGCCCACGCAGACCATCCACGCCTCGGTGCCTGCCCAGGCCGTGTCGGCGCCGCCCATGAGCGTCGCCGCCGTGACGCCGCCCGCCGAGGGTGGGGCTGCGCCCGTCGAGCTGGGGAAAATGCCGGAACAGCAGAAGGAAACGGTCCAGAGCTGACGGGAGAATTTTGCCCCCCTCGCTCATCGGCCGCCCGTCCTGGGCGGCTTTTTGGTGGCGGGCCAGCGTTACCGGGCCGAAGCGCTGCGGCTGTAAGCGGCGTGTGAGATGGGCGCGATTAGGCTGGCCGCCGTGTCTCTCTTCCCCTTTTCCGCCAGGCGGCCCTGATGCTGGCCCGCGCCCGCAGTGTGGCCCTGATCGGCGTGGACGCCGTCGCCGTGGAAGTCGAGGTGGACGTGTCTCCTGGCCTGCCCGCCTTCACGGTGGTTGGGCTGCCGGACCAAGCGGTCAGCGAGGCGCGCGAGCGGGTGCGGGCGGCGGTGCGCAACGCCGGGCTGCCGTTTCCAGCGGCGCGCATCACGGTCAATCTGGCCCCGGCGGACCTGCGCAAGGAGGGACCGCTGTACGACCTGCCCATCGCGCTGGGGGTGCTGGCGGCCCAGGACCTGCTGCCCGCGCGGGCGCTCGACGGGCTGCTCGCGGCGGGCGAACTGGCGCTGGACGGCAGCCTGCGGCCCATCGCCGGGGCGGTTAATCTGGCCCTGCTGGCCGCCTCGCTGGGGCTGCCGGCCCTGCTGCCTGCCGGCAACGCGCCCGAGGCCGCTTTAATCGACGGCCTGACCGTGTACGGCGCCCGGACCCTGCTGGAAGCGGTGGCGCACCTGAGTGGCCGCGCGGAACTGCCCGCCACTCCCGCCCCTGAGGCCGAGGACGACGAAGGCCTGCATCTCGATCTGGCAGACCTGAAGGGGCAGGCGGCGGCGCGGCGGGCGCTGGAGGTCTCGCTGGCCGGGGGGCACAACCTGCTGCTCGTCGGCTCGCCGGGCAGCGGCAAGACCATGCTGGCCCGCCGCGCGCCGGGGCTGCTGCCGCCGTTGACCCGCGCCGAGGCCCTGGAGGTCACGCGCATCCACTCGGCGGCGGGCGTGCTGAACCTGCGCGGTGGCCTGAGTCTGGGCGCGCCGTACCGTTCGCCGCACCACACGGTTTCAGACGCCGGACTCATTGGCGGGGGCAGCGTGCCCCGTCCCGGCGAGGTCAGTCTGGCCCACCGGGGGATTCTTTTTCTCGACGAGTTTCCCGAGTTCAGCCGCAAGGCCCTGGAAACCCTGCGCCAGCCGCTGGAAGACGGCACCGTCACGATCAGCCGGGCGCGGGCCACGGTGGAGTACCCGGCCCGCTTTCAGCTGATCGCCGCGATGAACCCCTGCCCCTGTGGGCATCTGGGTGACCCGGAAAAGGGCTGCAGCTGCACGCCCTCCGAGCGGGCGCGGTACGCGGCCAGGATCAGCGGCCCGCTGCTGGACCGGCTGGACCTCGTGTGCCGCGTGCCCCGGTTGACAGTGGACGAGCTGACCCGCGCGCCGGAGCCGGAAGCGTCGGCCCCTGTCACTGTACACACTAATTGCGACTCGTACATGCTATTTGCGACTGGCGTTTTCGGGACCCCTGGTGTTGATCTGGCTGCGTGATACAACCTTCAAATGCGAGGGTGGACTCAGTTCGATTCATTGCCGAAGGATGATCTGCTGTGGATGCTCACCTGGCTCGGTCCCCTGTACCGCGATCAGAATGCACCCAGTCAGTACGCAATGCTTTGCCACCTGACCACCCTGTACCCATCTAAGCGGCGCTCACCCCGGCAGGTCAACCACGGGGCATTTCCACGGCCTGATCAACTAAGTCCCCACCGCGTCAGGACTGTCGCACTGAGTTCCGGTGACCTGGCCGCGCTGTGCGTCGGCATGATCTTCCGCAATGGGAAGCTGGTCACGCCACGGAAAACCCTGACGCCCGCTGAACACTTCCGCGCCGATTTCGGCGCGCAGAAGAGTTTGCGGCTCACTGAATTGCCTGTACTGGATCAAAAGACGGCACTGATGGCCGGAGACTGGGCCACGATGGCGGCCAGCGGATGCGTCTCGCTGCCCGACGATCAGGGACGCACGCTGCTCACCCCTGTCCTCGAAGTGATCCGCTGGAGTTACGGCGCATCCTCTCGACTTCTCCAGGCCGTCCTCTCCGGCGAGATCGGCGCGGTCATCGAACAAGTCAAGGCCAGCGGCACCCTCGAAGGCCGCGATTACTTCATGACCGTTCCAGGCGAGTTCCCAGAAACCGACGCACCGCTGCTGGCCCGCCTTGTCCTCGATGAGCAGGCAGGCCAGCAGGCCCGGCAGGTTCACCTTCAAGTTATCGCCGGAAAAAACAGGCAGGCGTACCACTTTCCAAGGGCCATCTTTCCCTACGCTCGCCCACCGGAAGGTCAACCCTTCCGGGCCTTCGCAACGCAAGGCCGTTGGCTGGACCCCCAGCACTATCTGGTTCACCGCGTTCTGCATGTAGGCGATACTCCCCCTTTCGGCGCGGTCTATCTCTCCCCTCAAATCGAATTCGATGCGCCGCCCCCGGACACTGACTCCACCCAAACACGACATACGCGTACCCGGAGAGGTAATGCGAGCAAAGCCCGGCTCCATTCAAACCAGGAACCCCACGCTCCCCGCACGGCCACCCGGCTGCCTGCGTTGCCCGCCATGCTCAGTGACTTCACAGCGGTCTTGCGTCTGCCGCCCAGTCGAGAGCAAAGCGGCGCACGGCTGCTGCCCCGAACCCCCGTGGCGGGCAAAGCGTTCAGCACCGGCCTTGGCAGTGACCGTTCAAGTCCACTGAGACGCGCCGTTCTCGCCCATGACCAGCGCGAAGAAGAAACGCCCATCTTTGCGGATTATTTCGTTCAGTTGCGCGCAGCGGTAGGGCAATTTCCCCCCGCTGAATTCACCGTCAAAGAACTGCTCGTGAACAATCCCAGCGGTCAGGAAGCCCGCTTTGAACACTGGCGGCGCGACAGTGGGCAGCGAATCGGCTGTCTGGTCATCGAAGTTCAGAAGGATGCAGCCTTCCTTTACCTCCTAGACAAAGAGCTGGTTCACGAACCTTACGGCCCGCTGATTCTGGCCCACAAAACGGGTTTCGTACAGGCCAGCGCGGCTGAGGTCAATGCCCTCATGAATACCCGTGTTCATCAGCGCACCTGGCCGAAAGCATTCAACGGTTGGAACCTCACGCACATCCGCCACCAGTACGCCAACGCTGAAACCTATGCCCGTGGTCTGCGGAAGCACATGGACGCGCTCCAACCGTCTCCATAGCCTCTCCCCCTCCCTTGTGATCGCCCTACAGCGTGTCTACACTCAGGGCGTGGCCGCCCTGCTTGACAATGCTCCGCGACAATCGGATGTTCTGATCCGGTTGGCCGAACTGGAGCAGGCTCGTGTTCCTGTCTCGGCCAGCAAACTTGCTCAGGATTTGGGACTCCCCCGCCAGAGCGTCCGGCAATACCTGCTTATTCTTCAGGAAAAGGGCCTGGTCAATTACGATGCCCGCGTCCGCCAGCGGGCCAGCGTTTCGCTGACCGAAGCGGGACACGCACTGACACAGACGAGATTGGGCTTTCCCATTATTGGTGAAGTCGGGGCAGGGCAGGCCACGTATGATCAAACCCAAGTGCTGGGTCACGCCACGCTGCTCCGCGATGCACTGGATTTGCATGAAGGAGACTTTCTACTGCGGACGTGCGATGACAGCTTGACTGGCGTGGGCATCTTTGAACATGATTTAGTGGCAATTCGGCCTACACAGGAAGAACCACCGTCAGGTCATGTCGTCCTGGTTTCATGGCCCCAGATGCCGACGGCCACGCTCAAGCGCTGGAAGCGTGTTGGACAACGTATTTCACTTTACACAAACTGGCTGGATGATGTCTCAATCGTCCTTGCGGCGAGAGATGTTCAGATTCACGGTTGGATGGTGGGACATATCGGAATTGGCAATGCTGGACGGTCCTAAAAATTTGGTTTCAGCCGGGATATTTGGGAAAATCATTTTTCCAGTTAGCGACGAAGCAGCCGTTAGGAAGAAGTATGTGGCGGGGCCGCTCATCCCCTTAATGGGCCGTCTCAGTATTGTCAGCAGCTTCTCGCGTTTTGAGTCAGGCCCTGAATGGGATGAATGTTGATGCGCTTGTATGAGTTGTACGAGTGGTCACTGGGATTTATTGATCTTTTCGTCGCGTTCTTGAAGCAACTTTTCAGCTTGACGGGACATACGCTCACCAGGAGAGTCTATGCGCCCTAAAGGTGGTAGACCTATCCCGTCTTTTTGATGTTCAAAAATGTGTGATTCCAGTGTCGTGTGCCTCAACCAGCTAAATTCCACTATTTGATCTATTCCTGCTTTTCTAAAGATTATTCGGCCAGGCAAATGGCTTCCAAATCTCTCAGGATTTTCTGGTGTGTGAAGCGCCAAATAGAAAGGTATACCATGAAGCCAGAAGCGCGCCCCCATGACATCTCCTGCTGCGTTGAACCATCCTTGAAAAGCGAAGGCTTGATGAGCATAGTTGTCCTGCCCATGCTGAGAATGCAGGTAAATACCCCAATGGGGAGGCCATTTTACGCGCGATCCGAGAATTTCAAGCCAGAATAATGGAACACTCGCAGTGTAGGAAACATCTGCTTCATCCGTGAGGCTGCCGGATGCCAGAAATCCACATAACGTTTTGAGCGCCCATCGTTCTAGATTTTCTCCACAAATAACCTCGATATGTTTCTCACTGCTCCCGCTCAAAGCATTAGAGTGATAGTTCTGGAGCAAACGAATAAGCCGCCCAGCAGTTTCATCCAAAGGCGAAAGATCATTATTGTGCTTCCCGCAGAGCATTTTAGAGGTCATGGCAGATTCGGAAAGCAACTTCTCTTCATCCTGAAGAAATGGAAATCCGCGAGTCATAACTTGGTTTCTGTTTCCAGCCACAGCTTCTATAACTGTTTTGGAGATGTAGTGTTCCCGTGTAATCTTGTCGCTGCAACTCCCCAACGCCGCCATGTAGCACCTCGGATGCGAATAGGGCTGGTCCGTGATGGCACGCTGGTCAAGATTCAGCCGTGCTGGCCTTAAATTCCACTGCTTCTTGTTATTCAGGCAGCAATTACGGGCCTGTTTTTGACTGCCGCAGGGGCATGGATCCTTGGGGCGGTAGCGGCTTTGGAAGGGCATCGCCCGTCAGGATAGGTCATATGCAGATTTTCTCTGGAAGCCCTTTGTATTGATCTGTCAATGCACGTCCGTGCGTCCGGCATGCTCGCTGGCAAACCAGCCCCGCACGTCCACCCAGCCATTGAGTGCTTGTATGCCCTCCAGCCCCAGAGCCATCCCCACCGGGGCCAAGCTGAGCAGTGGCAGTATCAGCGCGGCCACCGCCGTCGCCAGCCGCATCCACACCGTCCGGGCCACATCCAGCAGCGGCGTCTTTTCCGGTTCGAGTGTCGATTCCAGCGCCGCCAGACTGGCGTAGACCAGCGCAAAAGCCCCCGACATGATCCAGCCCACCGCAGCCTGCGGCGTGCCGTGGCCGTTCTCGCTGCCCGTTGACGGATCAGCCACGGCATATTCGAGCATGGCCCCGATGGCCGCGATGCCCATCAACAGCGGCAGGTGCAGGTAAATCCAGCGGGCCAGTTGCCGCGTGCGCTCGGCCCTGGACACGGGTTCACGCTGCCCGTCAGAAGCAGCTTTCAACGTTCATTTTGCCCGGCCAAATCGCTTGTCCAGCTTGTCGAAGATGTCCTGCGCGCTGGCCGCATATGCGCTGCTGTAGGTGGCCGTCACCGTCGTCGCGTCGCCGGAACGAATGGCTCCGAATGACATCTCTAGCGGCAACGTCGCCACGAACGTCTCAAAGCTCGCGTTGTCGACAGCGGTGGCATTGGATCGCAACACGACCGAGTTGGCTCCAATTTCCTCGGCACGCCACGGCTGACGGCCCTGCGCCACCGGAGCGGTAGGGGCAATTGACACCACGGCGGCCAGCACTGGGTTGTCTTCACCAAGCTTAGGAACGCCTGTGTTGTACGTGACCGAGGTGGTCACGCGGGTGGCAACGGGAGCCGTATGAGCCGCAGGGGGAGCGCTCCGGGCAGGCAGGAGCGTGCAGGCCCCCAGAACGGGGAGGATCAGCAGGGGAAGCAGTCGGCGCATTTCAAAGTCTCCTATGGATTCTGATTGACGGCTGGAACGAAGTTTTCAGGCTTGAGGGGCAAAGGAACCACCACCGTCAATTCCTGGCCGTAGTCGTCGGGTTTCATGGCTCCGCGCGCCAGCAGGCTGGGGCGCTCCTTCAGATCGGCCACAAAATCCCCCGCCGGTACATCGGTGAGTTTGAAGGTGAGCCGGGTAGAAATGGCCTCGGTTCCCTGGATGATGTAAGGCTCACTGGCCCCCGCTGTGATGGGTTTGGCATCCGGGACAGCTTCCGCTTTGATCAACGTGATTTTGCCAAAGCAAAAGCTCGAAAAGCCCGCCTGGCCGCTGGACCAGTTGGCCTCGTAGGGGGCAATGGGCATCAGGGTCACGAGGTCCGTGCCATTGGGCTGCGGTGCATGAAAGGTATTTGCCAGCTTGTGCTTCTCGATGAAGCGGATCAGATTGCTGTCGTCCCCGAAGAGGCCACCGCCGCCGAGCTGGGTGCTGTTCAGGTTCAGGCCGTCCAGACAGGGACGGCCATAACTGCGGGCCGACGTGTCGAACAGGCTTGCACCGCCGTTGCCCAGGAAGATCTCGGCGGACGAGGTGAGCTGCCCAGTGTCCGGGCCGTTCTTGCAGGCCCCCAGCAGCAGCGGGAGCATCAGGGAAAAGACGGGCAGGGAACGCATCAGGCTAGCCTCCGGGGCAGCAGCGTATCGAGGTGCCAGATGAACTGGCGGTAGAACGTCAGGGCGCTGTCCCAGCGGCTGAAGACGCCCACAGTCACGGTGTCGTCCGTAAAGTCCAGCTCGAACTCGGCGGTGATCTGGCCTGGCATCCCTTCACCTGTTGGATACCGGCAGATTAGAAACAACGTGTCGCTCTTGTAACCGTCCACCTGCCACTGGGGCTGCTTTGGCTGAGCCAACAGACCGGCTGCCTGCTGAGCCGCTTCCAAGAAGTTCAGGAAAGGCGCGCGATAGGTCACGCGGAGACGTTGCAACGGGATGTGGATGGGCGGAACAAAGGTAGCCTCAGTATCCATCCATTCCTCCTGGGCAACCGCACTTGATGTGATTCAGCCGACTCTTAACCATCTACATCCCTCCCAGTTCTGATAGTCACAGTTCTGATAATCACTGTACCGCAAACAACAGGATTGGTGACGCTGTAGGGATGCCCACGAAACCCCGGCCCCCCAGCGCGGAGCGCATTTTGTTTGGACAGCGGCTGAGGGCCGAGCGACACGCCCAAGGACTAACTCTCGAAGATGTGGCCGAGTCAGCAGACATGAACTGGTCTTACATCGCCCAGGTGGAGCGGGGCACCCGGAACATCGGCATTGACAATATGGCAGCGCTGGCAGCCGCACTCGATGTCTCTCTGGCCCTGTTGCTGTCCAAGGTTGATGGTTAGGGCGTATGTCTGGTGCTATAAAATGGGCGTACAAAAAAAACTGGAAATAGTCTCAGCCTGACACAAAGTTTTGGTCAACTATCCAGATCTGGAAGGGAGTGAAGATGTGGAGCGGCCTGTAACTGGAACACTGTGGTGACCGTTGACCAATCTACAACCGCGCGACTTCAGGTCTGGAACGGACAAGGTGCATGTTGAATTCGCCGGGAGTTGCTTCCCTGAACACCAGGCAAGCCCACCCTGTAAAGTAGGAGACGAATGATGCAGCATGGTGATACCCCGCTTAGAACCTTAGACACATCCCACCGGGATGACCGCCTCGAACTCCTGATTGGCGCTGTTGCTGCCAGTACGGCAACGAAAGAGGAAATCGTAGGGCAAGTTATACGTATTATTATGGATGACTCCCTCGATGACGTCGAGATGATAAAAAATCTGATTAACAATGATTAATATTACCGCGAAACACGATGGACAAATTAAAATTATTCAAAAGATCCCCGGTCTATCATTAGCGAAACTGGAGGGCCGGAACGGGATTGGCAAGAGTCTTGCTGTCAAAATTCTACAACTTGCCACTGGCGATAATCCTTACGAGACGGATCTCAGCTCATGGGGAACACTCAAGCATCACATGAGTGAAGTAAAAGTAGAATTTACAGAATTGCGAGGTGGTCATAGTATTACCTGGACCACCAATACTAGGGATTGGCCTGCGAAACCAGATCAACTTGACCGTTCAAGTTGGATTGGCAGCTATGAAATTAATAGTGCACCTGCAACATTAGATGACGTTAGAAAAATCGTGGGAATTCGTCGTCAAGCAGGAGATCAAACGTTATCAGAAATCATATCCACACTTATTAACGAGGATTCTGAAAAGATTTCACTACTTGAGAAGAAAATCGATGAACGAGTGTCAAATTTATCTAAAAAATTCGATGCACTTATATCTAGTCTACTAAAAATGTCTTTCACCCCTCTAGAAACATCTCGGGACTTAATTAGAAATTCCGAAAAGGTAAAAAAGGATCTGGAAGCCGATTTGGAGAAATCGGTATTCAAATTAGGCTTTTTAAATACTTCAATAAATAATTTAATCTTACTCAATAATATTGACAAGGAGCTGCCACATCTTTTGCTGGAAATATCAGATAACGATAAAAAGTTGATTGACTTGAGAAGTGCTATAACATCGAATCAGCAAACGATGAGAGATTTGCAGTCTAAAGTAACTGAGGAGAAGAGGCTACTAAATGATCTCGCAAGATTACGCAAAAAATTAGATGAGAGGATGGATAGTGAAACTGAAACCAACGCTAGAATTGAGCAATTGCTTACAACTATGGGACTTAGTGGAGCTAATAAAAGCAGATTAGAACACATAATTATACAGACGCGTGAGAAAATTGCTGGGCTACAAACTCGTTTGTCGGCCCTGGATCTCACTCCTCAAGTGATTTTATTGATTAATAGAGTCATCGAGCCCATGAAGTCGCCACAGTTTAGAGGTGTTCTCAGCGAAATAGCGATGTCAGTGAACAATGAGAGTTTGAATTTTTTAGAGATACGAACTCAATTAAGTGATAGACGTGATTTTTTACTTGAGCAGCCCGAGAGAGACGACGTCTCAAGCATAAATGGCGAGATAGATATACAAAATAAAGTTCTTAAGAATCTAACAATAATTAAGGGGCTATTTGCTGAATTATCGGGCATTAAAACGCAAATTCTCAAAGAGTCAACAAGAAGTCAAAATATCATTAATAAATTGACACCTAATACGGTAGAGAAGTATCAGTTACTTGAATCTCAAATGGCGATTCTATCAACTCAACGAGATGCAGCTCTAGCTGCGAGAACTAAAGCGCAGGTGCAGATAGATCAGCTTAAAGGCTTTGGAGATCGTGATGATCTGATAAAAGCAGTTGAAGATGCCGAAGAAGTGTTGGGTGATCGAAACACCTGGCTATCTCAGCAACATACTTTACAGATTGCAGTTGAAAGTCTAAATGATACAAAAGAACAGTTAGAGAGTAAACTCAGTACTTTAAAACTTGATGAACAGAAATATCATGAACTACTCAAGAATGAATTTACCAGCTTGAGTAGTAATTTCCCATGGATATTACCCATCTTAGACTTAAATACTAGTGATACTATTGACTCTTTGGATCAAAAACGCTTTCAACGAACATGCACAAACATTATCACACGCTTGCAAAAATCTAATGATAGCATCGAGGATATGAGAAGATCGACGCGGAACATTAATGGTATTTTGAATACCATTGCAGCTCATGTTCAGCAGCAGCGTGGTGGCTTTGCAGATGTACAATCTGGAGAGCGTACAGGTGCATTTGATTATTTCGTTAAGTATTATGAAACCGAGTTCTCGAAGAACTTTGAGAACCAATCGATTCGCAAGGCTTTATTCGATAACGGCACTTTCAAAAGGCTTGATCTTGAGAATCTGACTATCATCTATGATGATGTCAATAAAGCTAGATTTGCAAAGCCGCTTGCAGCTTTTAGCAGTGGCGAGCGCGCTTTTGCCTACACCCTCTCTTCATTAGAAACTTTAAAATTTGATAATGTAGAAAATCGTATCATTGTCCTCGATGAATTCGGAGCATTTATTGAATACGATAGGTATCAAGAACTTGCTAAGTTCTTGCAAGAAAAAATAGTTGATAAAATTGCCACACAAGTTATAATTATACTTCCGATCTCAGAAAACTACCATCAACAACTTACTTTCGCGGATGGTGATGAAAAACAGCGACTGACTGGAATTGTTAAGGAAATTGATGTCAATGGGTATTTTGTCCGCCCGCTTCTAAAGGAATGAATAAATGAACTTCAGCACACCAACACTTTTATTTGGCTTACCATTATACATTAGAAAGGAAGATGCTAAAATTCTACACCGTTTTCTGGATTCTATATGGAAATCTAATTATCTAACTCCTACAAAAGATATAGAAGATGATCTAACGCTGATGTCATTGTATTTCAATCCTATATCGACTGGTGCAAAACTGAGAAGCGCATTGGAAAAAATGCCAAATTCCATAGAAATACCTTCTTTACCATTTTCTCTCGATGGATTGATCATAAATTTAAGCTCTCGTAAGCATTTATTGCGCCCAGAAGGGAGAATTGCACTTTCTATCCTTGAAAGTACTGGTAATCGAAATAGTGAGAACGTTATCTTGGATTCTATAACTCTTTTATGGGCATATAGTATCCTTCATTCTCGGTATGAACAATGGAATAGTCAGCGCTTGGTCTCAGTGATAGATAATCTCTCGGGCAGTAAGACATTACAAATTCAATCTTTAGGACTACTCATATGGCTTTTAATTAATCGTAACAACTCAATTGTACGAGCTTTACCTAAAAACATAGAAAATAGTCAATTCAGACGGAAAATGGATAAACTAGTTGATGTGCCAGTCACGGCATTTGCTTCAGCACTATCTAAAAACTTTGAGAAGAAAGATAGGCAGGAGCTATCTATTTACAGTGGTTGGCAGCTTTCAGAAGCGAAACGACGTCTCGGAGGGAGGCTAGTAATAGAGCCGTCCGTATACATTGCAGAGTCAGCAGATGAGGAGGTGCTAGATATCATCATTCATGATTTGTCTAAACGTAAAAATACGCATCAGGAAATCAGTGATGGTCTCGACAGTTTTATGAAAAATTTTCAGGATGTGTCATCTTCGCTTGCCGCGCTAGGATTCTTTTTTGAGGATACGCGGAATACAAGAAAAGTTATTAACAAAATTAAGAGTGCTGTTTCAAATACAGTAAAAAATGAAGACTAAGCAGCTCATTCATTTAATACTCGGTGCTTTCGCTGCCATAGAGCAGGAACAGGATGAATCACCACTCAAAGTTATACCTTTGGTGATCAATGATGTCGCAGAGCATATTGGAATCCTTAGAGAAATATTCAGAGTTGAATCTGGCATTTTAATTGAGGCTTCCGATCCAACAGTTAGACGTGCATCAACTGTTGATCTAGAGTTGAAGACTGCCATGGAGGCATTGTTTTCAAGTAGTCCTTTGGCTGCCACCTTATCATTGAATGTACAGTTAGATTCTCAGATGCGTGTGCAAACGCTTATTAATGGAAATGCAGCACCTTCAAGCGAAGCCGAAAAAGCATTGGCTGGAATATCAAATTCGCTACAGTTCCTTGCGTCTACTGACTATCCCACCGCTTGCTTAATTTATAAGGAAGCGGCTTTAGAAAATCAAGCCCAAGATTTAATTTGGCAATTTCTAGTAACACATCTAGTGAGTATCGGATTGGGTAATATCAAGCGGCTATTTATTATAGTGGATGGTGCTTTAAACTATACACGACACACTTACCCCATCAACTCAGCTCGATTTGTATTATTTCCCGGATATTTATCCGAAAGAAACTCATTTAAGGTCAATAAGATAACTATAGACCGTTTAGCAAATCTAAGAAAAGATCTACCGATTGTATTATTTCTTGGAGCTGGATTCTCTGTATCATCAAAATTGATGGAGGGAAATGACTTACGTGATATTGCATTACAGGCGCTCATTGATCCGCGTAAAACGATGTCTCCAGAAGAGCGTCCTGGCGCTTTTCTCAGAGAGCTAATTGCTTTAAGGGAGAATCGTGAAGAAGACGGGGAGACAATCGGAAATCTACAGAATTTTGCTCGCACTTTAACCCTTGAGCGCGTATTATCAGAGGAATATCGGCGCGGCGAAGGACCAATCAGAAGTCCTACATTACGGAAATTTGAGGAGTACAATCGGAAAGCCCTTCAATCTCGTGGCATGGCAGTACGAAACCTACAAGCTATTGCAAGTCATATCATCGGGTCACCCGATCAGAAACTCATTGTGGCCGGGGTGAACTTTGACACTCTGGTTGAACATCTCTCTAGCGATGAATTTGAGGTTTTTGCGACAGATCAAGAGTTTTCGCATTTCCCCGAATATTTATCTCAGTATTGGGAGCAACCGAATGCCAAAATTCCATATCTAAAATTTCACGGCAGCATTGATAATTTCGAATCGGTTATAGCTACATTGAGCAGTACTGAGGTTGGCCTGTCTAGAGAAAAGAGTAACGCTATAGAGGCAATTCTCAATCTAAGTGAAAAGATCCAATGGGTTTTTGTTGGCTGTAGCATGCGTGATGTTGATTTAAATAGGATGTACAACTCCCCCCAATTCAGTCAAAAAGTCATTGAATACTGGGTTTCGCCACTTATCGATGATAATGTGACGAGATTTATAACTCAATACCGTAGAAGATCTTGGGAAGCCTTGCGAGACAAAATAAAAATTGAAGAACGAATGATTACAGAAACAGCAGATGTGTTCATGGAATATTTAAAAGCAAGCATAAGCCGTCAGCTTTAACAATAAGCTAAGGTGCTGTTAATACAATAAGTCGCTCAGACAAAGTGTGACTGTGTCGCGTTTGGATTCCTGTCCAACGTTCACCACGTAATCTAAGCGTTTGATCGTTATTCAATCTAAAACCGTACTGAGATGCCAACATTGCAATCAGCTTTGGGGTATCTACATATACTCCATAAGGTGCGCTATCACCTATAACCAAAGCCACTTTCCCACCAGAAATAACATTCATCGCCATATTTTCGAGTATCAGGCTCATGTCATTGAAGTATTGATAAACTAATCTATCATACTCTTTCCCCTTAGCTCTCTTTTTGCGCTCTATAACTAACTTTTCAACAATAAAATTGATATCTGAGTGAATAGGTTTAATATTTTGCAAATCCTCTTCTAGTCGAACGCCGCTCAGACCACTCGTCTGCTGAGTAGTCGCAATCATCATGCTTGAACGCACCGTATTAGTCATTTCTTTCCAGCTCTTCGCATATCGAAGAAAATAGAGTTCTAATCTCGTTGCATCCGCATAATCGAAGTTATTCAAGTACGGTGGTGATGAGATGACTCCATCTGCTTTTTGTCCGTCCAGCCCGTTGGCCCAAGCCTCTGCAAGCCTAGAATCTCCGTGTACGACAGAACCGTCCACATCACCGCTCATACTGGATAAATCCTCAGCCATATGTGTCAAACGCATGATAAATCTTGAACTGGGTGACTTCACGCGGGGATTTTTTTGAACACCAGGACGCTGATAGGGCCACCCGACGCCCACGCTGGCGGTATCTCGCAAGGTGGCTAATAACGCCCACCGTGCCAGCTTGTAGTAAGGATGGGTTGGCTCAGACTCAATTTCGTCTCTTAAACCAGCAAGAAAACTTAATGTCACTTCATCAAAACATCTCAAGACCATTGGATGTTCCGATGCAATGTCAGCCATAGTCATCGCGCTTAAAAGATGCACCCCGTACTTCTGAAGACCGTCAAGCTGGTCGACAGGCTTGAACTTGAGTGACGAGAGTTCAGCAATCAAAGGATGGGCTTCGATACCACGAAAACTGGAGTGCCGCTTCACGATGTGTACTCCAGCAGTGGCTACCCCGGCGAAGGGGTCAGCTATTGCCTTGCCGCGCTGGATAGGAACCGCATCAAAACAGGCCACGAGCGCTCCCCTGGAAAAACCTGCGGGGTACCGGAACCATCGGTTAAAGGGCTCTGATCTAGTTGGTCCATTCAAGCCTCTCTCGTGAACCTGTGGTCTGTCCTGATCGATGCTCATCACCATGGTATCCACTCTACCACCATGGTGGATAGATTGGCACCATGGTATCTCCATCTGAACGAATTGAGGATCACAGGTGGTAACCTACTGCGTTCATAGCCAGTAAAAAGCCCTTCTGCTGAATGCGTCAGTACTCAGCACCCTCATCAACTGGCAAACTGCCGCCGCAAACCTTGAGAAGCCTAAGGTCAACTGACCACAGTCGGCTCTGGAAACGTCGCCGGGTTTGATGCCGCTGGCTTACTGATTGCCTGGCGAGAAAACGCAGCATCTCGTTCTCCACTATTCTCGTGCGCTGGGGTGTGTTCCCCATTCATAGCCACCCTGCAAGGAAGTTGCCGACGGCCAGAACACCCCATCCACCTGAAGAACACCCTAAACGCCCGACGTCTGTCTAGCCCAACGTACGCCGTCTCAATCTCTACTCTTTTCGAGCACGGTTGCCCTATGAACAGAGAGCTCATTGGTGTTTTCGCGTCTTGAAGAGATTTTCTTGATCCAGTTGAGAAGAGTTCTGGAAGATGAGGGCAGTGATCTCCCCTGCGCTTCCTGACCGAACACTGAGCGCCAATTGCCGTCTTCACCTATCCGCATTCCACCAGTACGCACGAGGTCCTCAAATATTTGCCTCTCCAGGCGATCACGGCAGGAGGCCAGAACATCATTGACGATGTGATCTACCACTCGCTGGCGATCAATGCGACTCCCTTCATAAGCTGCCGTTGGCCCCCGACGTGCGAAGTTCAACCCGTTGAGCAGTTCTCGCAGGGCATTAACTTGCAGCGCCGCCAGCAGCCCTGGCCTTTGCACCAGACGGTCTGCCAGAGTCACTGCGTTGTCGTCTGCCACGTCTCGGACGAAGTAGCCGACGCCTGTCATACACTGGTTGAGAATATTGACGTTTCCTACTTCGAGCATCAGATCGCAAAGCCTCTCCAGCCGCGAAGTCACCATGTACTGCGTCTCCTCCCCCACCCCTTCCGAGAGGTAGATGCGGGGCTGCCCAGACAGGTCACGCCAGAACAATTCCGCCAGGGTCGTCATGATGTTCCAGTGGGCAGAATCCCAGACCTTTAACACGCTGAGATGGAGCAAGACCATCTGGAAGCGGTCGAGCGCTTCTTCGGCTGCGCCGTGCTGGAGAGAAGCGTCCATGAGCAGTCGCAGAACGTCCCAGCGGCTTTTGGCCTGCCCAGATTGCAATTCACGGCTGAACTCACTCATGGCTTCCTGAACCAGCCATGGCTCACGCAGCGCTTCCGGCGTATCCCTGAGCCATTGATGCAAGGCTTCTACCCACTCCAACCGCTCACTCGCCTTGCGGAGAAGTCTGGACCACAGCACCCGGTCCCGCCGGGCCAACATGCCATAAAGCACGTCGTACAACAGATCGTCGCTTGCCAAGATCTTAGAAAGATTCCTGGGACTTTCGACGTCGAAGAGGCTGTCCCATAGGCCCATGATCCAAACGACGGCCACGCCCAGAATCACCATTCCAATGGCAAAAGCCAGGGTGTCGGCTTCAACCTGACTCGACCTAGACTTCCACTCTGCCTGATGCACGACAGCGTAGCCAGCAACCCCCACACCCAGGGACAGCATAAAGAGAGGGGCAACGGCGTAGGGGCGGCGCATCATTTCCAGCCAGCGGGGCGAATACCGCTGAGCAACCTGCTGGGCAGCGAAGGTATAGGCAGCCACGTAAAGGGTCAGAAGTGTAAAAGAGAGGACGAACACCTGTTCAAACATGACCGTCCATACGTAGCTCACCGGGGAAGGTTGCAAAACGCCGGATTCTTAGCTTCATTCGCAGGCCCGCCCGTCCCCGTCGCGGTCCAACCCGGCCCGGTAACCGAGCTGGCCTCTCAGGAGTGGCGCTTTGCCCGCTGCCCGCACGGCGGCGCAGTTTGGGTAAGACGTGTCCGCAGGGGCGGGTGGTTGGGCCGGGACTGGCACCGTTCTGGGTAGGGCTGGAACAGGCCCGGTTGGCCGGACTGGGGCTCCCGTGCCTGCCTTTCCAGCCGTGACGGTGTACTCCCCGCCAGGTTGCACCTGGACCGTGATGGTGCCCTGCTGATCGGTGCGCCAGATGGTGGCCCCCGCCTGCCGGTAAAGTCCTAAAGCCTTCTCGGTGGGATGCCCGTAGTTGTTCGGCCCCACCGACACCACCACGTTCTTCGGACGCACCGCTGTCAGCCACGGCAGGTTGTCGCCGTTGGCCGCGCCGTGGTGGATGCTCTTATAGA
The DNA here is from genome assembly GCF_006335125.1 of Deinococcus radiopugnans ATCC 19172. Taxonomy (NCBI): domain Bacteria; kingdom Thermotogati; phylum Deinococcota; class Deinococci; order Deinococcales; family Deinococcaceae; genus Deinococcus; species Deinococcus radiopugnans. The sequence continues at coordinate 52,410 of NZ_VDMO01000003.1, read as the reverse complement.
CATCCACCGGGCCAAGGAAAGGGGATGGGTACGCTTTAAGCCAACCCTGGGTCTCCGCCGTCTCCGAGTCGCCAGTCATCAACGCTTTGAATGTGCCGTACTCGATCAGCAGACCCACGCTGTTGAGGTTCTGATCGTTTTTTGGCATCCCAACAGGCGGAGGTAGGACAGTGACTTTGACGCTGCCGAGATTGATGACGCGGCCACTAGCGAGGAGGCCCTGCGTTCCAACACGAGCGGCAGTGGCAGTGAGCTTGCCGAAGATGTTGGTGTTGGCCGCCAGACCGTTATTCAAGAACAGCTTCGGTTTGAACAGCTCGATGGCGGGAACCAGACCGGTGATGTGGTCCGCGTCGGCATGGCTCGCCGCAACAAGAGCCAGCGATTTGACGCCGTACTGCTGGAGCAGCGTCCGCATGCGGGGTTGACTTCTGCCACCGTCGTAGAGCATGGATTGGCCTTCTGGGGCGGTGATCAGCACCGCGTCGCCCTGCCCCACGTCTAAAAAACGAATGGTTAGCACCCCGGTTTGGGCAGCCTGAGCCACAGCGCTCCCACCCAGCAGCGCGACCAGCATCAGGGTGCGCTTCACAGATTGATATCTCCATCAGGTGTTCCCGCATTCAACGCATCGAGCTGACGCTGTCCCAGGGCGTGGCGGCGGTCCGTCTCCTCGTGGTCAATCTTGATCTCCACATCGCCAGCCTGCACGTCAATTCGGATGACATCGCCTTCCTGTACGCCTGAAGGCAGGGAGGCCAGCCGCCAGTCTTCGGTGCCTCCATCCGGCAGTTCGACACGGGCCATGCGGCCCTCGATCCCATCGACGACGACGTAACTGACGCCCAGCTCTTCGCGCTCTTCGGCCATGCCGCAACGTAGCGCACTTCCACCAGGTAGAGCTGTCACACTCAGGTCATGCGTAAAGCCTCCATCCTGCTGGCCCTGACCCTCTGCTCGACGGCCTGGGCGGCCACCGCCGTGACCACCAACCCCGTCAATCTGCGCCGGGCGGCCAGTACATCCGCGCCGATCCTTGCCACCATTCCCAAAAATACGCTGCTGACGGTGGCGTGCCAGGGGCAGTGGTGCCGTACTACCTACCGGGGTCAGGGAGGCTACGTCTCCAAATCGCTGACCCAGGCCACCAGCCGGAGTGTTCCGTTGGCAGCCCCAACCGCGCCGAGCCGCGCGCCCAGTACGGTGTACTACGCCAGCTGTGCGGCGGCGCGGGCGGCGGGCGCTGCGCCCATTTCTGCCGGGCAGCCCGGCTACCGCGCCAGGCTGGATCGGGACAATGACGGCGTGGCCTGCGAGTAGGGTGCGTGGATTTGACAGGCGCTGAATGTCACTCTTATTCAGAGGAATCAAAGCGGCCTTCGGGCCGTTTTCTTGTTGTCCACAGGCCCTCCATACCGGTGAAGTTGGACCAAGATCAATAGGCCAGCAAAGAGGATAGATGGATGGAATCCCGCAACCTTTTTATTGGTTCAAGCCGAAGCCAGTCTGTGTCTGGCGAAAGAGATCAAGCGTTCACGAGTGCCAGGCGATTTCGGTCACGCACATGCTCAGGAACCTGCCCAACAAGGTCAGCAACAGTCGTTCGTGACAACTGTTCTTTCCAACTCAAAAAAGCAACCTGCATCATCTGATGAATGGCGCAGGGTTCATTACATTCTTCTGGCGACGCAGCTCCAGAGCCGCACTGCCGAATTTCTTGACAGTGGAAAAATGACTGATCTCCTTCAATGGCCTCAACAACCTCCCAGGCCGTGATGTGTTCTCCTGGCCGGGCCAGCCGGTAACCGCCGCGTGGCCCAGTGGAGGCCAAGAGGACCCCCGCCTTGACGAGCAGTTTCAAATACTTTGCAAAATATTCGTCCGGGAGGCCGTGGTGGCGCGCGATGAGATGACGCGGCAATGGACCGCCCTGTGGAATCTGGCCGAGCAGAACCACAGTGTGCAGGCACCATTCGACTCCCTGCGAGAGCTTCATCCATGAAGTCTATCATGGACATTGACTATCCATAACCGAGCGTGTTAGCTTCGGCCAGGTGAAAGCGGTGCCTCGCGGCACCCCACCGCTCTACCTCCAATCGCTCCGCATTGATTTATGGGTATTAGAGATCTCTAATATCGATGAATTATTCGGTATTGGGTGTCAGAGAAAGGAGAATCCATGACAACGCGCTCTACCCTTGCCGTGATTACCGGAGCAGGCGGTGGCATTGGCTCCGCCATCGCCCACCGCCTCAGCCGTGACCATCTGGTTGCGCTGCATCACGGGGCCGATCTAGAAAACACACAGGCGCTCCAGCGCGATATTGAACAGATGGGGGGTCAGGCTTTCGTCTTTCACACAGACCTGTCCCGCGCTGACGCAGGCACCGAGTTCTGGGCTGCTTACGAACGAGCGGCCCTGAGCGCCGGAGTTGCCAATCACCCCGTCAATGTCCTGGTGAACAACGCGGGTATCGCCCGGCGCGGTGAGATCGAACAGCTCAGTGATGAGGACTTCGACCGTCAGCATCAGGTGAACACCCGTTCTCCCTACATGATTTTGAAGCATGGCCTGGGTCGCCTGAGTGACGGTGGGCGAATCGTCAATCTGTCGTCAAGCACAACCCATATCGCGTACCCCGACTTGCTGGCTTATGGCATGAGCAAAGCGGCCATTGACGCCTTAACCCATACCCTGGCGCAGCAACTCGGGCCGCGAGGCATTACCGTCAATGCCGTTGCCCCGGGCGTGGTGGACACCAATATCAACGCGGACTGGCTTCAGAACAATCCTGAAGCGCAGCAGTACGTCGGGAGTCAGGCTGCGCTGGGCCGGGTCGCGCAGCCCAACGATATTGCGGACGTGGTGGCCTTCCTGGCTTCGGACAGTGGGCGCTGGATCACGGGTCAAACCATCGTCGCCACGGGCGGCGCTCACCTCTAAGGGGCCTTCATGATGCAAGACGCCGTGTTCACCGATCAGGGCTGGCAAGCCGATCCCATGAGGCAGTTTCAGGTCTGGTTTTCTGCCATGCTCGAAGCTAAGCTGCCCGAGCCTTACACCATGCAGTTGGCGACGGCGAATGCTTCAGGCCACCCCAGTGTCCGCACCGTTTACCTGCGGGGAGACCCGACTCAGGGCCTGACCTTTTACACAAATCTACATTCGCAAAAGGCACAGGAACTGGAGGAAAATCCCTGGGCTGAGATGTTGTTCTACTGGCCCCAACTCGGTCAGCAGGTCCGTGCGTCAGGTACGGTTACCAGGGTGAGTCCAGAGCAGGCTGATTCAGCCTTTCATCAACAGCCGCATCAAATTCAGGTGGCGGCTCACATCAATGGACACCAGAGCCGCCCCATGAAACTTGAAGAGTTGAGCAGTCGCCTGGATGAGGTCAGTCAACAATTTCCCGAAGGAACTGCTGTTGCCAGGCCGGAATACTGGAGCGGCTTCCGGCTGAACGCGAGCCGCTGGGAATTCTGGCAGGGGCGTCCCGACGGTTTGCACGACCGATTCGCCTATGTTCTCGAACAAGACTGCTGGGCCGTTGACCGTTTGACACCTTAACGACCCAGGGGCAAAAGTAGAACCGTTCGACGAGTGCGTGTTCGCCATCTGGAAGCCCGCTAGCCGCCCATCTCTAGCAGGGTGAGGTTGCCCTTAATAGGCCGATGAACGACGCGCTTGCAGTGGTTAACCGCAACTGCCTTCCACCAGCCCCCGGCGCACCCGTATCGGCCCCAGCGGGGTCCAGCCTGCGGCCTGCAGCGCGGTGCGTAGGTCATCCGCACCGAGCCAGGGCCGCAGGGGCTGGGCCTCAATCGTTACATCGCCCAGCCGCGCCACCGGCCAGACGCGAATCTCCCACTCGGCGGGGGCAGGCACCTCTGCATCTTCAGACGGCTTGACTGCTTCCAGGACGAGAACGCCGAACAGCTCGGTCTCCGGGCCCACGGAAGGTGTCCAGCGATCCCGCAACATCGGCGGAACTGGAACCGTGAAGGGGTGGGGAACGTTCGTCATTTTCTGAACCTCCTGTCCACACCTTGCGCCTCACAGGCTGCTTTGGACATCGGTTGCGTGCCACACAACAGGCAGCACTCATCGGTTATCCCGATGAGTGCAAGCAACTCTGCGGCCCTACACTGAAACATGCCCTCCACGAAGTCCATTTCTGGCCCTCTGACCCAGCCGACCTTGCCACAGCTCCGGGCCTTGATTGCTGTGGTGGACGCCGGGGGCTTTGGCGAGGCAGCGGCGGAATTGAATATGTCTCAGTCATCGTTAAGCGAGGCGGTGGGCAAACTCGAAGACCTGGCGGGCTGCTCACTGCTGCGCCGAAGCGCCAGAGGCACACTGCCCACTCCTGCTGGGCTGCGCGCCGTGGCCCACGCTCGTGCTGCCGTGCAGGCTGCCGGGGATGTGTTACTGGCCGCTCAGGACGACAGCAAGTTGTCTGGGGTGCTGCGGGTGTCATCCATACGCTCGGCAGCCACCCATCTGTTACCACCCGTGCTGCTGGCCTTTCGGCAGCAGCACCCAGGGGTGGTGGTCAAACTGTTGGACGTGGAACGGGCTGGGCTCGGGGAAGAGCAGGTGCGGAGTGGGCAGACCGACATGGCGCTTTTAGAAGTCGAGGGCGGTTTGGCAGCAGACCTGCGACTGACGCCGCTGCTGCAAGACGATTACCTGTTTGTCGCCCCGGAGTCACGCGGCACGCTGCCCGTTACGGTGCAGGAACTGGCTGATGCGCCGCTGCTGCTGTCGTCCAGATCGGATCGATGCTTTCAGCGCACCGAGGCGTATCTGGGCCGTTTTGGCATTTCGGCGGACCGGGCCACCGAGATTGACCAGGACAGCGTGACGCTGAGCATGGTCCGGCACGGCCTGGGGATCACGCTCATGCCCCGGCTGGCGCTGTCGCCGGTACCCGCCGGGTTGGTGACGCTACCCCTGCCTGAACCGCTGACCCGCTCGCTGGTGCTGGCTGCGCTGCCCCACCGTGCCGGGTTGCCGCTGATCCGGGCCTTTACGTCGGCCCTGGTGGACTCTCTGGGCTCATCATCGCTGGCAGGACAACCCGTTTAGGGCCATGTTTGCAGCCCCAATCTATGGATTCGAGTGCGAAATGACAACCCCTCAACTTCAACTGGGCAATGTCAGGACAGACCCAGGCATTGCAGCAGCTCAGGAGTGTGGTGTGAAATTTGGCCGACAGGCAGGCCAGAGAGTCAAAGCGGATCGTTATGAAGCCAGGGTTCTGAAGTTGAGAGCGGAGGGGAAGTCATACCGGGAGATTGCTGTTGAATTACGTCTCAGCAAAAACACTGTTATGGGTATTGTTAAGCGGCAGAGAGATCAAGACGATCTGAAAAAGTAGATTTCTGATCGACAGGGATAAAATTGAGGCCCACCCTGGCGGATGACTAGCGCGTCTTCACCACCCGCATCACCCACACAGAACACCAGATGAATGCTGCGGTCAGGAGCAGATTCAAACCACCCTGTGTAGTGAGTTGACTCAATGATGGGCGTACGCTTTCTGCGACGATGCTTGAGCCGAAGCTGAACGTGCGCGTGATCAGGGCCTGAGGGACGATGCTCGTGAGGGTGGCGAGGGCACCACCCTGTAACCCGATCCACGAAAAGAGACTCAGCACCAGACAAAGGACGACGGGGGTCGTGAAGGACTTGCTCCACATCGAAAGCAGGGATTGCAGGGCAATAAGGGGAAGGGCCGCCACCCCGGCGAGGAGCAAGGTAGTGAAGTAACCCGTAGGGGGCCAGCCTGTCAAACCGAGAAAGAGCCAGCCAGCCAGGCAACCTCCCACGGCAAAAACCAGTTGCATGAACACGACCGGGAACCACGCGGCTACCAACTTAGCCAGGAAGAGGTGAAGCGCGGAACGGCTGGTGGTTTGCAAGAGATAGAAATTGGTTCCCTTATGTTCGCTGCGCCAACTGGTGGCAACGATCAGGGCCACACCCACAGAAAAGAACAGCAGGCCATAAAAGAGCATCATCTGCGAAGTTGCCGAAGACCAACCTGCTGTGAGCGTGTGACGATTGGCGGCGTAGTTAATGCTGCCCGTGGCAACTGCCAAAACGGGCAAGAAAAAGGCGATGAGCCAGAGGCTTGAGCGACGAAGTTTTTGGAGTTCAGCCCACAACATACTAAATCCCCTACCTTTCTACGGTTTCTAGTGTCTTGCTGAGATAAGTAAACAGCCCCAGCACGACGGCAACGAATCCGATGATCCAGGGATATTCCGGCGTCAGGTAACGGACATCAAATTGTCCGTTCTCCTGCACGAACTGCGTGTGGGAGATGAGGGCGTAGTATCCCCAGGGAATCACGCGGGCCAGCGCCGAGGGAGCCAGCAGGGAGTAGATCCCGGCAAAGCCGCCGAGGATACCGACGCCCACCGCCAGCAACTGATTGTCGAAGCGGGCAGCCAGATAGGTGTGAACGGCCAGGAACGCCACATTGACCAGCAGCAGCAGCAGCACATAGCTGGCCCACGCCCCGACATTCCAGCCCGCAGACACTCCAGCCGCCAAGGCAATCAGCACGATCAGCAGCGTCTGCACAGCCACCACGCCCAGCATGACCAGGCTGGTGGCCAGCAGTTTCGCGCGGCAAAGTTGAGCCACGGGAATGCCTCCAACCGGAGACCACCACCAGCCCCCGCTGGAATGCTCTATCTCCGTTTGCCGACTGGCGACAACTGCCGCCATGATGGGGGAAATCATGGCGGCCACCATTGTGTAGGACATCAGCATGCTGGCACCAGTTTTCGTGCCGCCTCCGGCCATCAGTTGCCCACTCGCCAGCGCGACAAGCACAGCCACCAGCAGCAACGCGATAGGAAGGGTACGCAACCGGCGCATTTTTCGGAATTCCAGCCCCAGGGCACGTCTCATTTCAGCGCCCCATGGCTCGTCAGTTTGATAAAGGCTTCCTCGAGGCTCTGCTTGGCACGGGCCGCCTCGTAAACTTCGATGCCATGTGCGGCCAATTCGGCGAGCAATCGTGCTGCCCCGGGCTTGTCCAGGTCTTTGAAGATTACGCCCTTAGCAGTCCACTGGCCCCCGTAGGCAGCGACTTGTTGCGGAGTGGGGGATTCAATCACGAGATCAGGGAGGCTTTTTCCGAAGAGTTCGTCCCTGGTGCCCTGAAAAATCAGGCGGCCTTCGCTCAGAATGCCCAGGTGGGTCGCCATCTTGTTGATCTCATCCAGCAGATGGCTGGAGACCATCACCGTGATGCCTTGCTGAGCGAGGTGAACCAGCAGTTCTCGGATCTCCTCGATACCAGCGGGGTCCAGGCCGTTCGTCGGTTCATCGAGAATCAGGAGCTTCGGTTCGCGGGCCAGCGCCATGGCGATGCCCAGCCGTTGTTTCATCCCCAGCGAATAATTCCTGACCAGTTTGTTACGGTGAGCCGTGAGCCGCACCACCTCCAGCACCCGCTCAATTTGAGATGTTTGCAGGCCCAGCATGTGCTGAACGATCTGTAGATTTTCCCAGCCGGTGAGATGACCGTAGCCTGGCGGCGCCTCGATCATCGACCCGATTTGCCGCATCAGAGGGCTGCCCTGCTGGAGTGGCTGCCCAAGCACCTCGATACGGCCTTTTGTCGGACGCGTGAGGCCCAGCAGCAGTTTCATGGTGGTGGATTTACCGGCCCCATTTGGCCCCAGAAAACCGTAGACGCTGCCGGGTGGAATGCAGAGGTCGAGCGACTCGACGACGGCCCGGCCGCCGTATGTTTTGGTGAGTCCTTGAGTCGAAATGGCGTAGCTCATACGGGCAGAGTCTGCGCTGGTGAAATGGAAAAATCGTCATCCCAGGCGCTCATCCCAGGGGATGATTTGCGGCTACTGGCCGCTACTCCATCTGCGGCTGACTGAGCAGTTCCTGAATGGTCACCAGTCCGGCACGGTAGGCGTAAAGCACAGCATGAACGCGGTCCCGCGAATCCGTCTTCATCAGGATGTGGCGCACATGCGTTTTGACGGTAGCCATCGAGAGCAACTCACGGCGGGCCATCTCGTCGTTGCTCAGTCCGAGGGCGATGAGCCTGAGAATGTCGCGTTCGCGGGCGGTCAGCACCTCCAACATGGCCTGATTGGTCTGCCCACTCCTGCCGTCACCTTGCAGTGCGGAAAGGACATGGGCCGTGGCGCGGGGCGAGAGGACAGCTTCTCCAGCATGGACGATCCTGATTGCAGCCAGCAGTTCTTCAGGTTGAGCGTCCTTGAGGAGAAAACCGCTGGCACCCGCCTCGATGGCCCCGGTCACAAATCCCCGGTGATCAAAGGTCGTCAGCATGATGACCTTGACGTGTGGGTCGCGCCGCAACACCTGACCTGTCGCGGTAATGCCGTCAACCACAGGCATCTGGATATCCATGAGCATGACATCAACCGCTGGTTGCTCGGCAAGTTGTGAGCCGTCCCCCGCCTGAAACAGAACCTGCATGTCCGGCTGCGAGTTGATGAGCATGGAAAACCCGGCCCGCACGAGTGGCTGGTCGTCCACCAGTCCAACGGTAATCATCTGGGGAGCTCCACCATCACGCTAAAATTATCAGCTTCACGCCTGGTACTCATCCGGCCACTTAATGCATTCACGCGCTCTTTCATACCGAGGAGGCCAAATCCCTTTCCGGCCCGTGTCTCCGCACCAGCAGCGTTTTGCGCTTCAAGCACAATTTTGCCGTCAGTGGTCCTGACGGTCAGGGTGCCGGCTCGCTGCGACGAATGCTTCAGCATGTTGGTCAGAAGTTCCTGAATCAGCCGGTAAAGCGAGAATTGCAGCAAGGGGGGAAGATCGTCTGGCAGTGTCTCGATACCCTGAGCGGTGAGGTCCAGTCCCGAGCGTCGAGCATCCGCCAGCAGGCCCTGGATATCCCGGAGGGTGGGCGGGGCGAGGAGATCACGCCCCGCGTCATCCCGCAGCACCGACAGCAGGCCCCGCATGTCCCCGAGGGCCTCACGCGAGGTCTGCGAAATGGTTTCAAGTGCCTGCACGGCCAGCGCCGGCTGGCTGGTGGCGGCGTAGCGTGCCCCATCCGCCAGGGCGATGACTGAAGTCAGACTGTGGGCGACAATATCGTGCATTTCACGCGCTATCCGCGTGCGCTCGACCAGCGCCGCCAGATCGGCCCGCTCCTGAAGGGTAGCCAGATCAGCCCGCCGACGACGCACCTGCTCACCGAGCATCCACATAAAACCGACGACACTCCAGAGACTAATGGTGGCTATGCTCTTGGCAACCCAGGGCGACACCGAGAGAGCCGCTGTGTTGACGAAGCTCAGGCCACCCATGATGGTGACTGCTGTTGCCAGGAGAAGCCACGCCAACCACAGAAAACGGAGCTCGGCCCGCGAATACGCGGCAGCGACGTAGCTGGCGTACAGCACAGGCAGGATCACACCGACGAACTCACGGATGTCGGGGACAGCCAGGCCAAGGCTCAGCGTGACAGCCACGACTGCCAGGGCGAGGTCGGTATTGCGGGGGTGAAACAAAAAAGCGAGGGTGACGACGCCCGCCATGAGGGCGGCGAGGACAGAAAGTGGTGTGTCCAGGCCGTCACCCACCGTCAGGATGGAACTGACGCCAATACCACCGATGACCACCATCCGCCCGAGATGGCTGACCAGAGAACTGTACCGCCTCCCCATTACGTCTTCCATTATCTGGCGAGAGCAAGGACGAATCATCATCCCGGGGGCTGAGGCATACCTGGAAGATTGCTAGCGAGTCATCACACCGCCAAGTGGCGTGAAGACTGAAAATGCCGTCTGGGAAAGTGGGGATCCCTTAGCGTGCGATTTTGCGTAAATCGTGTAGTTAGGACTCTCCGGGCTCATCATCGCTGGCGGGGCAACCCGTTTAGGGCCAGGTGCGTAGCCCCGATCCATGGATTCGAGCGCCAGGTGACCGCCTCTTAACCCAACCAGGCAAGATCAGGGCAGGCCTATTGGTCAGCCGCCCCTGCGGCAATCCAGGCTTGCAGGGTGAGGGGTTGAACCTCATATACACCCCGCGTGCCTGTCACGGCTTTCGCGTCACGCAGACGCCTGAAGGCCTGGGTGGCGCTGACGCGCGTGGTGCCTGCCAGGGAAGCCAGTTCGTCATGGCGCAGGTTCAAGACCACGCGTACCGTCCCGTTCTGTAGAGGCTCGCCGAAGCGGTGGGTCAACGTCAGCAGCAGGTGGGCCACCCGCACCTCTGCTGGAAGACTTGTAGCCTCGCTCATCTCCCGCGCCCGGCGCGTTTCCTGGGCCAGGGCACGGGATAGGGCCAGCGCGAGCTGCGGTGCCTGCCGGACCGCCTCTTCGAAACGGGCGGAGGAAACCGCAATCACCCGCGCAGAGGAGGTCAAACACACCGCTTCATGGGTGTAGCCGCGCAGACCTGCACAACTGTCCGCACCGAACAGGTCCCCTGGTCCCACCAGTCCAGTGGTCCGCTCTCCGCCAGGGGCATCAGGCATGCTCAGCTTCAACCGCCCCTCCAGCACCACGAAAAAACACGCCTCGACCGGGTCACCGTACCGGAAGAGCCAGTCCCGATGTCCGAGGAGCCTGACCTGTCCGGCCTGAACAAGGTGTTGCTGCTCAGCCTGAGCCAGTTCGCGGCTCCAGTGCTGCTCAGGGACCGTCCAACTTGCCCCTGCCTCGCCCAGAGCCTGCGACCAGGCGGTCAGGAAATCCGAAGAAGCCATAGCCATGATGATAAGGGGGGGTGTACAGCGCTGTACACACGGACGAGTCGGAAGCAGGCAATCTCGGTGACATGACTTCACCTCTCCAAAAATCCCTCACCGACAAAGTCGCCCTCGTCACCGGGGGCAGCCGTGGTATCGGCCGGGCCATCGCCCGTCGTCTGGCCGCAGAGGGCGCGCTGGTGGCCGTACATTACGGCTCACGGCGCGAAGCGGCGGAAGAAACGGTGTCCCTGATCGAGCAGGAGGGCGGTCAGGCCTTTGCCCTGGGGGCTCGATTGGAGGACACTGCGGCACTTCCAGGTCTACTCGCTACCCTGGACCAGCACCTCCTGGAACGGAGGGGGAAAACTTCCCTGAACATCCTGATCAACAATGCCGGGATCACACCGAGGAACAGGCTGGAGGACGTCCGGGAAGCTGAGGTGGACGAGGTGTTCGCGTTGAATGTGAAAGCACCTTTTTTCCTGATTCAGCAGGTGGTCTCCCGCATGTCGGCAGGTGACCGGATCATCAACGTGTCCTCGGGCGCAACCCGGATTGCCCTGCCGGACATCGTGGCCTACGCCATGACCAAGGGGGCCATCAACACCCTGACCCTCACGCTGGCCAAAGAGCTGGGTCCCCGGGGCATCACGGTGAACGCGGTGCTTCCCGGCATCGTGGACACGGACATGAACGCAGGGTGGCTGCATGACGCGGAGGCCTGGGCCGGAGCGGCCTCCCTCTCTGTCCTGGGCCGGGTAGGGCAGCCCACGGATGTGGCGGAGGTGGTGGCGTTCCTGGCGTCGGAGGCGAGCCGTTGGATTACTGGTCAATGCCTGGACGTTACGGGTGGCTCCCAACTGTGAGGGGCTGAGACAAGATGCAGAAATTTTCGTAAGCCAACCAAAAAGCATGCCCCAAACGTGCTTTACTGGCGTAACGCTCGGTACGCGCCCTCAGGTGCCGCCGCCGCACCTCGTTCAGCAGCAGGCCCATCAGGGGAAAGGGTTGGTTGGTGACGACAGCCAGGGGCATCAGCCAGTCGCGCAACTCGGCTCCCTCGCGCCGGGAGAGTTCGGCGTACCCCAGCCGTTTGCACAGCACGGCGAAGTGCTCGCGCCAGGGCGACACTCGGGCGGCGTACTGCGGGTAGCAGGTGAGGTCAACCCACAGTTGTCCGGCCAGGTAGACGGCGCTTCCCTGGGGCGCAGGGCACGCCCCAGGTGACGCAGGACCGTGAGCTGGACGGCGCATCCGGGCTTATTGAAGTCCCGCCGCCGCTCCCGCACAAGCAACAGGTCAGCAGAGTCCAGCAGTGGAGGGAAAGCAGACGTTCGTCGAGGTCAGGAAAGCGGGTGAACTGGTAGCGCTGAGCAGCCATGAACCGCGACGATGGGCTGGTGGTCATTCTACATCTGAGCTCAGTTCAGGCCGCTCTTCACACGGAGGCAGCACCGTCAAGCTACGGGCTCGGGAGGCGCGGGCCAGTGGTAGATGTCGTTGTACAGGTCGAGAGAGGTCTGACGCGCCGCGTCAGGCGAGAGTGCGGCAAAGCGGCCAGGGTGGAAGCCCGACACGTCGAAGCTCGGCGCCTGTCCCAGCAGCAGTTCCGCCATTACCTGACCTACTCCCCCGGAATGCGTGACCCACACCGCCTCGGCTAGCCACAGTCCGGGGCGGCCCCCCACCTCACCTAGCAGTGGCCCGCCGTCCGGGGTCATTGAGAAGATGCCGTTCAGACGGTGGCTCAGGGGGGTGTCCTTCAGGAAGGGAAAGAGGTCGTACTTCACCTGATCGAGGAAGCCCTGCTCGGGAAAGGCCACATCAGCTCGGGTGAGATGGGTGGCGTCCACCGTCAGAGGTCGGTGGTTGTACCACCCGTACCCCAGACGGTCCCCATGCTCCCGCAGGTAGAACACATGGTCGAGGTCCCGGACCATCGGGTGTGACGCTTCCTGGGTTGCACCTGCCAGCATCTCCAGCGGGACCGTGTAGACGTAGGGGTGCTGCACGGGAAACAGGGGCAGGTCGAGGCCCAGGGTCTGCATCAGCGCCGCGCCCCAGATGCCCACGGCCACGACCACCCGGGCGCAGGAAATCACTCCCTGTTCGGTACGAACGCCGATCACCCGGTCTCCCTCGGTCTCGAAAGCGAGGACGGGCGTCTCCTCCAGGAAGGAGACACCCCTGGCCGCCGCCTCGTCACGCATGGCCCACAGGGCGCGCCGGGCATCAAGCACACCGTCGTCGGGCAGGTGGATGCCCCCCACGAGCTTCGAGGTGTCCATGTAGGGCACCAGCTCCCCGAGTTCTTGCGGCGACACCAGGCGCGCGGCAAGACCGTGGTCCGTAGCCCGCTCGACCTTATGGGCCAGCAACCCCATCCGGGTCCGATCCCGGGCCACCTCGACACTGCCCACTGGTCTCAGGGCGGGCTGGTCCTGCGGAATCCGGGCGAAGAGGCGTGCGGTGGCACTCGCCAGCGCCGACATGGTGGGAGACGAGGAGTTTCGCCCAAGCAAGCCCGGGGCGTGCCCCGTCGAACCCAGCGGGGCAGAAATCTTGCCCCGGTCGAGCACGAGCACGTCGGTGTACCCCCGCCCGGCCAGGTGATAGGCGATGGAACACCCCGCGATGCCGCCGCCGATGATGACTGTCTCTGCTCTTGTTTCCATCCCGACCTCCTGAGCTATTTGGATTATCGTATATCGTATATGATTACACCCCGCATGAGGAGCTAGAGGGTCCGTTGCTCGATAGCTTGAGCAACCCGCTCTCCTGCCTGCCACAGGTGGTGTTCAAGGGCGCGGGTCGCGCCCTTAGCGTCCCGGCGTTCACACTGGCGCAGCACCTCGCGGTGGTCGGCCTGGCACTCGGGGTACTGGTGGGCCACGGCAGTGAGGGTGCTGTGGTACAGCTCGGTATTGGCCCGCAGCTTGCCGATCAGGTCCAGCAGTCGGCTCCGTTGGCACGGTTCATACAGGGCAACGTGGAACCCACGGTCCAACTCGGCCCACCTTGAACCCTCCACGACCGTATCCAGCTCCAGCAAAATGCCCTCCAGCTTTTCAAGCTGCTTGCCAGTGAAGTGGGGCATGGCGAGTCGAAGGGCCAGGGTTTCCAGGGGAATACGAATCTCGTACAGCTCGCGGACCTCGCGGGCGGACAGCTCGGTGACGAAAGCGCCACGGTTGTAGCGCAGGGCGACGAGGCCGTCGGCCTCCAGGCGGCGCAGAGCCTCGCGGACGGGGATGGTGCTGACGCCGAACTCGTGGGCGAGTTCGGCCTGGCTCAGGGGCTGGCCGGGCTGAAGCAGGCCGCGGCCAATGGCTTCACGCAGGACTTCCACGATCAGATCCGGGGTGTTCTGGCGTTGGCCCAGGCGTGACTGGGCGAGCTCAGTGAGTGTCATCACGAGACATTGTAGGAGGCAAGTTCGTAGAATGGGGAGAACAGCGAAAACAGTTAGGGCTCTCCTTGAGCCTCAGGACTACGGCCTGAAACAGGGTTCACCGGCTGTTCTCCCGTGGGGCTCAGGCGTTCTGGGAACTCTCGTCCCCGCTCCGGCTCGTATTCCAGGTGCAGGTACTGAGTTCGGGCGCCCTATCTGGGTCGTAGCGTACTGGGTTTCATCTCCCGAATGAAGAACAGTCCGTCCAGCGTGTTTGTCCAGTCGCCTTCACTCCAGACATAGCCGAACGGTCTCGCCTTCGTGACTTCACTTAGCCAGGGCGTTCGCTGATCTCGCAGGTTGAGAAAGGCATCGCTCAGGTTGGTCTGGGAGAACAGTTGCTCGAAAGAACCCGGCACGGGCCTTTCGATGGTCGTTCGTGCGGCGCCTGTCTGTGCTGCACCAAATTGCCCCTGAATAGCGGTAAAGCCCAGGGTATAGGCACGTGAGCCCAGCGCACGATGGACGAAAGCTCCCATAGGCAGCTGTCCCCGGTCGATCTCGCCCTGAAGGTTATCCAGGCGTTTGGCAGAATGGGAACTGGCCGCCCAGATAATCAATTTCTGCCCGGCGAACTGCTCGTTGGCGAGGAACACGGCATTTTCACCCATCATCCGGTCACGCATATTCATGGTGACGGCAGGGGGGAAATTCTCCTCGCTGAAATCGGTGGGCAGACTCCACATGAATTCCAAGTAGGTGCGCCAGTTGCGTATTTCCTGTGCGAGCATCCGGTCACTTCGCTTGCCCGCCTTCAGCATGGCGGTCAATTCGTCAGCCCCGGCTATGATCTGCCGCTGCTGATCCATGGGCTTTCGCATGGCTTCCAGAGGGGAACGTCCTAAATTGCCGATGGTGGCTAAAAAAGCCTTGGCGTCCTGAAGCACGTTCGGCATAGAAGCCAGGGTCACCTCGACGCGCCTTGTGAGTTCCGCGCCGTGTTCTGGCAGGCGGCGTGGATTGGTTGGCAGCAGGTCGATCCCGGCGACCCGCAGTGGCTGCTTGGTCTTCGCCTGCTCATCCAGATAGTTCAGCAGAGGCGTCATCTGTTGGCTTTCACTCCATACCGCCTGAAGGGAGTTTCGCAGTACGTCCGACAGTCTGCTGCCTGTCTTGATCAGTTCCTGATCCCGGTTGAGGTCCACATAACTGCTCTCGAAGGCCAGAACGTTGAATCCCAGCTCTTCGTGCAGGTAGCGGATGAGCCTGGCCTTTGCCTGAAAAGTCGTGCCGTCCCCGTGACTCTGCTCTCCAAGCAAAATGACTCTTACACCGCTCAGAGCGCTGCGGAGCGGCGTGAGGTCGCTGAATTCGTCATCCTGAATATCCAGGGTGCGAACAGGAATAGCATGTTGCTGAAGCCAGGTGATTTTCTCCTGGGGGGTCACCGCCAGCGCGGAACCGAGCAGGGCCAAGGCGATGGTGGGGCTAAGGATTCTTTTCATGAGGGACTCCTTGCTGGTCACAGGTGGCCGGAAATCAGACCGTGGGTGAAGGCAATACGCAGGGCGCTAAGGCGATCTGCCGCGCCGAGTTTGGCGAGAATGCGGGCCACATGCACTTTCACGGTGTTGTCTGAGATGTCGAGTGAGCTGGCGATCCGCTTGTTGCTCATGCCACGGGCGATCAGCGCCAGCACCTCCAGTTCGCGGGGCGTCAGGGGCTCGTGCGGAGGAGCGGCGAGAGGCCCCTGATACGCCAGAATTTCTTCCAACGCCTGCGCCACCACGGGCTGGATGTATCGCTCGCCTTTCATGACCCGGCGGATAGCTGCTGCAATCTCCTCACCCGAGGCGTCTTTCAGCAGGAAGCCCTGCGCCCCGGCCGCCAGTCCCGCCGCGATGTCCCGCTCGTCGTCGAAGGTGGTCAGCAGGATGACCCGCGGACTCGGGCGTCCACTCAGGCGGCGGGCCACGTCCACGCCCGACAACCCGGGCATGCGAATGTCGAGCAGCACCACGTCCGCTTCCTGTTTCTCCAGCCAGGTCAGGGCTTCCGGGCCATTTTTCGCCTCCCCCACGATCTCCAGGTCCGGCTCGGCTCCCAGCAGCGCCCGCAACCCCGCGCGCACCAGAGGCTGATCATCCACCAGCAGCACCCGGATCACGTGGGCAGCCTCAGTTCAAGCCGGAATTGCCCCTGCCGCAGGCCTGCTGTGAACTGCCCACCCAGCTCCGTCACCCGTTCCCGCAACCCGACGAGCCCCAGCCCGGCCAGGTCCCCCAGCGCCTGGCGACTGGGATTGGCCGCGTGCAGGATCACGGCCTCCGGCATGAACTGCACGTCCAGGTTGAGGGGCTGGCCGGGGGCGTGCTTGCAGGCGTTCGTCAGGGCCTCCTGTGCCGCGCGGAACAGCGTGAGGCGGATGGCCTCGGACAGGGGCGGTTCCTCGCCGTCCACGGTCAGGGTCACGCTCGACTGCCCGATGACGAGTTTCTCCAGGGCTTCCCGCAAACCGCGCTCTCCCTCCAGGGGGCGCAGCACGCGCACCACCCGCCGCAGGTCGTGGACGGCCGCCGCGTGGCTGGCTTCTACCGCTACGAGGGGGTCCCCGGCCGGATGTTCCTCCTCAAGTTGACGGCGCAGCAGTCGCAGGTGCATCCCCCCGACCATCAGGTGATGGCCCAGCGTGTCGTGGAGTTCACGGGAAATCCTGGCCCGCTCAGACAGGCTGACGAACTCCAGGTGTGTCTCCCTGAGGGCCGCGAGGTCCCGGCGCAGCGACGCTTCCCGGTAGGCGAACTCCAGGGCGCTGAGGGTGTACAGGTTGATCAGCAGCGCGAATGCTAGCCACCAGGGCAGGAGTGCCGAGGCCCGCAGGGCCTCGTCCAGCGAACCGCCGTTGAGCACCCGGTTCAGGACGGCATCCAGCAGCGCGACCGGGACGCACAGCAGCACCGAGAAGGCCAGCGTGCGCCACCAGGTCAGCCAGGGTCGCAGCAGAGGGGGAACCAGGCTGAGCAGCAGCAGCAAGGGGTAGCTGAGGGCGTACAGAATCAGCACCGGCAGGGCCAGCCCGGCCAGCGCTAGCAGTTCCCGTGCACGCCGCACGCCCGGCCGGAACAGCCAGACCAGCAGCACGAAGATGCCCAGCGCCAGCCCGGTCCGCAGCAAGGCCGCGCTGGGATCGGCCAGTGGCGGCAGGGGCGTGCGGCCGGCCAGGCGGAACGGCGGAATCAGCAGGGTGAACAGCAGCACCGCCAGCAGGTTCAGGCCGCTGAACAGGACGGTGACGCGGGCCGTGGGACGGTCCGCGTACCAAGTCCGCAGGCGCTCAAGCATCCCGGCGCGCCACCTCCCAGAGCGCAGCCAGTGCGGCGAGCAGTGACAGTCCCAGACCGTAGGCGAGGAGGGGAACACTCTCCTGCACGGGCTGCACACTCGTCAGGGTCGGCAGTGCCCAGGGCCACCAGCGGCCCCATTCGCTGTTGATCACCACGAAGGTCACGACCGTGGCCGCCATCCCCAGGCCGAGTGGCGCAAGGAAGCTGGGAAAGCACAGCGCCGCCACCAGCGTGATCAGCAGCAGGGCCAGCGAAGCGGCCCAGCCCACCAGCCCCCGTCCCAGGAACGTCCCCCAGTCGGGCATGCCCGTCAGGGTCCCGCTCAGCAACCAGGCCCCCGCCGCTACGCCCGCGAGCATCAAGGCCGTCATCAGCAGGCTAAGTGTCAGCAGCACGCCGATCTTGCGCCAGACCACCCGCGAACGGGGCTGCGGGGCACTGAACAGCAGCCGCCAGCCGCCACTGCTATGTTCCAGAGTCGTGACCTGCGCGACCAGCAGGCTCATTACCAGCGGCATAAGCAGCAGGAACCAGGTGGAGGGGCCGTTGCGCAGCACGTCGGCCCATTCTGCCGTGCGGCGTTCTGGGGCCTGGAAGATCAGCAGGTTCAGGACGCCGGGCAGCCAGGGCAGGCCCAGCACGACCGGCCAGACCAGGGAGCGGCGCAGCTTCAGGAATTCCGTCCTCATGCCGCGTCTCCGGTCAGGTCGAAGTAGAGGCGGTCCAGCGAGGTGCCACTGGGGGCGAGGCGCGTCCAGGTTAGGCCCGCGTCCAGCAGGAGGCGGGCGACCCCGGCCTGGTCCTGAGTGCTGGGGAGGAGCAGTCGGTCACCCTGCACCTGCGCGGAAATGCCCGCCCTGTCCAGCACCTGACGGGCGGTCACACCATCCGGCGTTTCCAATTCGAGGTGGGTCGCCGCGCGGCCCGCAAAGGCCTGGAAGGTGTCCTGCAAGACCAGTTCGCTCTGGCGCATGATGCCGACGTGATCGGCGAACTGCTGCACCTCGCCCAGCAGGTGGCTGGAGACGACCACGGTGTGCCCCCGGCGCTGGAGATCTTTCAGCAGCGTCCGCATGTCCAGCATGCCCTGGGGGTCCAGGCCGTTCTGCGGCTCGTCGAGGATCAGGATGGCCGGGTCACCGACGAGCGCGAGGGCGATGCCCAGCCGCTGCTTCATGCCCAGCGAGAACGTGCGGGCCGGGCGGTGGGCGGCGCCCCGGAGATCCACCGTCCCCAGGGTGTCCAGGGCCTGCCGGAAGGGAACCCCCCTCAGCTCGGCCACGACGCGGAGGTTCTCGGCCGGGGTCAGATTGGGGTAGAAGGCGGGAGCGTCGATCATCCCGGCGACCTGACGGCGAGCCTCGGGACGCCGGACATCCTGGCCGAGCACCAGGCAGGTGCCGGAGGTGGGGCGGGTGAGGCCGAGCAGGCAGCGCAGGGTGGTGGTCTTGCCCGCGCCGTTCGGGCCGAGCAGGGCGTAGAGCGCCCCCTGGGGGACGTGGAGGTTGACGTTGTGCACGGTGCGGCGTCGCCCGTAGATCTTGGTGAGGCCCTGGGTGGCGAGCGGTGGAGCGTCCATACCGGGAGCATGCGCCCACCGGTTCATAGGGCGCGTCACCCCTGAGGATTACGTAGGCTGGATTGGGGGAGCAGCGGCATGACTTCCTGTCCCTTGTAACTTTTGCGGGATGGCAGATGGGAACGGCGAATCTACCCTTCCAGACCCCTTCGCGATAATCCTGGCGGTCGCTTCAACTCTCCCGCAGCGTCGCTCGTGTGCCCAGCCAGAAGAACACGCCGCCCAACACCGCGAGGGCCAGCAGGTAAGGCCACAGGGCCGCCGTCTCCGTGAAGGTCAGCACGCTTGCCCAGACCCATGGGAAGAAGGGCCACAGGCCTGCGCCCAACCCGGTCCCACCCAGCAGGGCGGCCAGCAAGGTGCCGATGAGGCCGACGCCCAGCGTCACGGCCGGGCTGAAGCGCATTGCCAGCCACAGGTGGAAGGCGAGCAGGGCGAAACTGCTCAGGGCCAGCAGGGTCAGGAGCGGCGCAGGCCGGGGCAGGGGTTGGCTGATCAAGGCCGCCGCGACGAACAGCACTACGCCGCTGAGCAGTGCCGCCAGCCACAGGACCAGCAGCTTCGTCCCATACAGCCGCGTGGGAGAGATGGCCCGCGCACGCAGCACCCGCCAACTCTCTGCCTCCTGCCCCCAGCCGAGGGCTGGGACCAGCGCGACGGCAAAGGGCAGCACCAGCAGCGTCCAGAACTCCCACAGGCCCCGCGCGTCCAGAAGGGTCTGTCCCAGCACCACGACCAGCACGGGCGTCACCGTCATCAGCCAGGGCAAGGCCGTATGACGGTACTTGACTAGCTCGGACGCCAGCGGGCCGGTCCAGCGCCAGCCACGCAGCGTGCCCGCCGTGCCCCGGCGCGGATGGCCGCCCAGAAGTGGAAGGGCATAGGGCAAGAAGGCCAGCACGCCGAAGACCGCCAGTGCCACGCCCACCACCGGCCAAGGCGACACCTGCCACAGGGAACTGTCCAGTGCCAGCGGCAGACCGTTTGCCTGCGTTCCCGTCAGCGTGAAGGTGGCGCGGATGGGCCAGGCCCAGGGATCGAGGAACCACCAGCGGCCCTCCGAGAGGGCGATGCCGCTGAAGTTGCCCACAAAGGCCACCACCAGCGCCGCGATCAGCCCGAAGCGGCGGGCAAGCCGCTGTCCCAGCGCCAGCAGGGGAAGGGAGGCGAGGGTCAGCGCCGCAGTCAGGCCGAGCAGCCGCCCCAGCGGGGGATCGCCCGGCAGGTGGACCAGCGTGCCGAACAGCAGGCTGGGCAGCACCACCGCCGCATTCATCAGGAGGGACAGCCACGCCAGCCACGCCAGCTCCGTCCGGCCCTGCGCTTCCCAGGGGAGGGGCCGCCACCACAGGCCGCCGCCCCGCGCCCGGCTCTCCCGTATGGCCGTCAGCCCGACCAGCAGCGCCAAGAACAGCGGCAGCAAAAAGGTAGTCCATAGCGTGTGCCAGACGGTGAGGCCCGCCCAGGTCTGGACCGCCGCCTCGCTCCTCAGAAAGCCGAGGCCCTGAATCAGGCCGATAGCCAGGCCCACCCAGGGCAGGCGGGCGGCGGCGCTACGCCGGACCTTGAGGGCCTCGGCCCGCCAGGTGGCGGTCACGCCTGCCCCGCGCGCGTGAGGTGGAAGTAGGCGTCCTCCAGCGAATCGTAGCCGGCCTGCAACTGGGCCAGCGGTCCCTGATAGCGCAGGGTTCCGCCGTGCAGCACCCCGATCACGTCCGCGAGTTGCTGCACCTCACCGAGCTGGTGGCTGGAGATCAGCACAGTCTTCCCGGCCCCGGCGTAGTCGCGGAGCTGCTGGCGCAGCGCATAGATGCCTTCCGGGTCGAGGCCGTTTTGCGGTTCGTCCAGAATCAGCAGGTCCGGTTCGGTCAGCAGGGCCATCCCCAGGGCGAGTCGGCTTTTCATGCCAGTACTGAACTGCCCCGCCGCCTTGCCTCCCGCGCCCGCCAGGCCGACGCGCTCCAGCGTGCGGCGCACCACGTCCGCCTTCAGTCCCAGCAGCCGGGCATGCACCTCCAGATTCTCGGCGGCGCTGAGGTGACCGTAGAAGGCAGGACCGTTCAGGCTGGCCCCGACGCGGCCCAGCAGGTCCCGCCGCCACGGCTGCCCGAACAGCTCCACGCCGCCGGAGGTGGGCTGCAAGAGGCCCAAGATCAACCCCAACGTGGTGCTTTTGCCTGCCCCGTTTGGTCCCAGCAGCCCGTAGACCTGTCCGGTGGGGACGTGGAGATTCACGTCGTGGATGACGGTGGCCTTGCCGAAGCGTTTGGCGAGGTGGTCGGTGATGATGGCGAAATCAGGGGTGTTCACAGTATTCTACTTCTGCTACGGCGTGTAGCACTTTGGGCAAAAAAAGCAGAGGTCAGACCAGCACCAGCAGCGCCAGATAGAGGCCCAGCAGTCCCAGAACGAGGGGGAGCGGGAGCGGCCTTCCTTCGCGGGACAGACGCTGGACTCGGCGTGTGATGATAGAGGGCGAGGCGAACGAGGGAGCGATGGACGGACCCGCCGCCACGTTGAGCGAATGGCGCAGGGCGCGGGCCAGGGCCGGGCGTCCGGTGGTCTGCGCGGCCTGCTGATCGGCCCAGGTGCGGACCTCGTGGAGCAGGATCTGGGCGGGCGGCCAGAACCAGCAGGAACGGGCCGCCCACAGGGCCAGCGCGAGCAGCAGGGGATGGCGGGCGCTGGCGTGGCCCTCCTCATGCGCGAGGATAGCGGCCCGGTGCGGCCCCTCCCACACCGCGCGGCTGACATATATGTGGGGCCGGAAACAGCTCAGGGTAAAGGCCAGCTCGCCCGGCACTTCCAGCACGTTGATTCGGCCTACCCGGTACTGTGGGAGGCAGCGGACACGCCAGCGGGTGACGGCCTGCTCAGCCAGACCATACGCTGCCGCAACGCACTGGCCCCCGAAGCCCAGCAGGAACGGCAGTGTGGTGAGCCACCACGTCCAGTGTGTGAACTCCTGCGGGCCGTTGTATACCCCCCAGGAGATGGGGGCACGGTACGGCAACCACTCCCGCAGGGCCAGGCCCGGCAGATAGGGGACGTACCACATCAGCACAGGCAACAGCAGCAACCCCAGGCTCAGCCAGAACCCGGCGCGAGGTGCCAGGGTCTGGCGCCAGGGCCGCAGCAGCCATGCCAGCCCAAAGACCAGCAGCGGCCCCCACACGGTCAGGATGAACTGTGGGTAGAAGAGGTATTTCACTGCTCCTCCAATTCGGTCAGCAGGCGGCGCAGCTCAGTCAGTTGGGCTGGGTCCTCTTTGACCGTATCCACGAACTGCGTCAGCGCGGCCGAGCCGAAGCCGGACAGCAGCCGTTCGCTGAGGCGGCGGGCGCCCTGCACCTCCAGCTCCGTGCGGCTGATCGCGGGCCGGTACTCGAACGCTTTGCCAACCTTTTCGCGCAGCAGGTAGCCTTTGTCGGTCAGGCGTTCCAGGATCGTCTTGACGGTGGAATAGGCGCTCTCACCCCCGAGTTCGGCCTGCACAGCGGTTACGCCGCGTGGTGCCCTGGTCCATAGGACTTCCATGACCCGCTGTTCCAGAGGTCCCAGTCCAGAAAGAGAGGAGGCAGGCGTCATCTGCCACACAGAGTAGCAGGCCAGAGAGACCCCGTCCATCCACGAAAGTTGTACGCCGGAAGACTGGCCTGATTGGGGCATTGCCCCTGCAACTTTCAGGCGATGGCGTACAGCGGCGGCGAACCTACCTTGAACATGTGATCAAGCCGGTCCGTCTGGTGATCACAGGAGGTTCGCGACTGGTCTGCTCTCCGAAAATTGGACCGTCAAGACTAGAGACTCAGGTCAGGCGGCTCAGAAGTACGATTCCATTGCACTTGGACTGGACCGACCGAGAAGGAACCTCAATCAAGGCTGAGGAAAAGGAGCAGATTCAAACGCTCTCAAGTCTCTTCGTCTTCCCTGTCGCGGGGAGAGAATAGATCAGTCGCCTCACTTGCTGATGGTCTGGCCCGTCGCCCCAGCCGGGTATGGGCCACACCCCTGCGATACATCCACAGCGTTGACGAATCCGGTCGGTGGCCGATCCGGGCCTCGCACCAGTCCTGCAACTCAGCGTTGCTGGGCTTGCCGGGTGACGCGGCGATATACGTTTGAAGTTCAAGTTCCTGCGCTTCATCGAGCAGACGACGACGGCCAAATGATCTGGCCCGGTTGGCATCATTCATCCAGTCCGGGCCGTAAAGGTTATAGCGGTTGACCGTGCGGGCCACGAAGTCCCAGGACATACCCAACCGCCGCGCCACGGGCAGCGCTTCCGGCTGCTGGTGATAGTGCCACAGCACCTCCCAACGCCGACGTTCGCGGGGCTTCGTGGCCTGGGCGCGACGGGCAGCGATTCCGTCCAGATCAAGATGTTCTGCTAGTGGAATGCGCTTGTAGGGGCGGCGGCCATTGGCCCGACTGAAGCGGTCTGCCACCTCGTCATACCAGGCAGGAATGACTGGCATGTTGACCACCAGCGGCTTGCGGGTCAGCCGCGCCGTGGTACACACCGCCACGAAACGGGCGGGCCAGTCGCTCACCAGGAAGCGCAACCCCGCCAGCAGCAGGCGGCGGTCCTCGAAGGTGAAGTCCTCGAAGGTCCGGTTGGGCCTTGCCGGTGGGGAAGCTGGCACAGGGAGGCCAGTCACGTCCTGCACCGCCTTCCAGGGGCCAGCCAGGAAGAGCAGCGACAGCACCTGATGCATCACGTCGAAACCCTCCAACGCTGGGACGTGATCCAGATGGTCCCAGGCCATTCGCCCCGTCGAGAGCGCTTCTGTCAGTCGCTGTTGAAAGGCGAGTTCTTCAGGCCCAGCCGGTTCACCCGTTCCGCGCAAGTCGCATTCGCACTGCGGACACCAGCCGAACGGCAGACGTTTCTCCAGGCTCCAGTCCTTTCCCTTGCCCAGATCATTGAGATGGGGCGCAAAGAACGCTCCACAGTGCGGGCAGCTCTCTCTCAGCACGAGCTGATGCTCGGGACAGACCGTGGCGAACGACAATCTCCAGCTCAGGCGAAGGAAGGGGCCACTCTTCTCTTC
The DNA here is from genome assembly GCF_006335125.1 of Deinococcus radiopugnans ATCC 19172. Lineage (NCBI taxonomy): Bacteria > Thermotogati > Deinococcota > Deinococci > Deinococcales > Deinococcaceae > Deinococcus > Deinococcus radiopugnans. Next base: position 28,318 of record NZ_VDMO01000003.1, on the reverse strand, counting down.
CAGGCACCGGGGGCAATACACCGCTCCCCCACGCTGACCAGCGTAAAGGCGCTTGGCATACGGCAGCGCCCAGCGGGTTGCGGCCTGTGGATGAAGCCGGTCAAAAAGCGTGCCGACAAATTGGGGCAGCATCAGTTCACGCAGCCGGGCTTCGCTCAGACCTGTCGCCGTCGTCAGGGCTGGGAAAATCTCGGCCCGCAGGTGCCGGTCAGGATCGCTGTGCCAGAAGTTGGGATTGTCGGTCAGATGGGTGGTGAGGTAGGACAGGCGCTGCGCGTTGGCATGCGAGAGCCGCATCAGCCAGGACGATAGACTTTCCCCTGGATGGGGGTGCGGATGCCGGGGCAGACGCCTAATCGGCGTCATCGTCGTCCCACTCATCCTGTGCCTCAGCCTCATCCGCCTGAACGCGCTGCACCATCTCCTTGTAGTTGATGCGGTAACTCAGTCCCTGTTCAGCGGCGCTGGCCTGCCGGTCACGCTGGTCAGGCGGCACCCAGTCCAGTTCCAGCAGCAACCTGGCGCTGATTCGCTCACGACCACTGGTGATGGCGCGTTTGCCAGCCCTCTTGAGCAGTTCGCAGAGTTCACCGATCAGTCCACCGCACATGGCGAGCAGCAGGGGAGCCAGCACTTCACTCGCCAGATTCGAGCGCTGCTTGAGGGGCATCAGGCTCTCGAACGAGGCCAGCAGTTGCAAGAACGTGCTGTCCAGCTCCCAGACCGGCAGAATGGACGGGGGGAAACGGTTTTGCATCTGCTTGTCCTCGCGGACGGCCACCAGGGCTTCGAAGGTGCCGGTCAGGATGATGGGGCGCTGCAATTCGTTGCTCAGGCTCTTGATGGCATTGAACATCTGCTGGCGCTGGATCATGTTGCCCGCCAGCGAGTTATTGATCTCGTCGAAGATCAGCACCTTCATGCCCACGTCACGCAGGAGACGGCAGATTTGAAAGAACTTGGCGTCTTTAGGCGCGCGAATCTTGTAGATCGCCCCCAGGGACTCCAGGATGTGGTTGTAAAAGCGGTCTTCGTCTGGCGACTGCGGCGCGTTGAGCTTGACCACCGGCATCTGTACGCCGTCGCTGTCCGGGTCAGTAACATCCGGGTGAAGTGCCTTGAGGCGGTCAATCACGGTGGTTTTGCCGTTGTTGGTGTTGGCGACCACCAGCATATTTCTCGGACGCCGCACCTCATTGGCGGCCAGAAGTTCTGCCATCTCGGACAGGATGCCCAGAGCCATTGGATAACCGATCCAGTGGTCATCACCCAGATACTTCAACCGTTCCTTGTCTGTGCCACCCAGAAGGCGCTCGACTTCGGGAACCAGCCGCCTCGCCTTGCCGTCTGTCACCTGACATACCCCCGATTCAGTGTAGCGGCCTGGGCAGGCAAAGGACAAGGGGAGGCGTGCCGTGAGGACGACACGCCCTCACCTAACTTTCCAGTTCGTCGAAGGGTTGGATGTCCGCCGCGTCACCGAAGAGACCAAGAGCAGCGCGTGTCCGTGAAGGCGAAGCCGCCTTGACTGCGCCAGTAGGCTTTTCCCTCTTTTCCCGGCGACGCTCCCTCTCGGCGTCCAGACGAACTTGCCGGGTTTCCTGCCGCTCGGCCTGGATAATCCGCTGCATCAGTCGCCAGGCGGCGACCAGATCACGCTCGTTGTCCACCTTGAGTTGTCGTTCTTTGGCGAAGCGTTTGGTAGCCCGGAGCTGCCACAAACTCATGCTCGGAAAGTCCGGCTGATGGCAACGAATTTCATGATAATGGTCCCACGCAGGATCAAGGAAATACACCTGGCTGATGTCGTTGGGATCGTAGCGGAACAGAAATTTACGCGACTGGGTGGGGTGGTCCGGGTGCTTGGCGCGGGTGTAGCCATTCAAGGCTGACCCCCTGTACACAAGACCGTCGTGCCGCACACTGCCCCGTTGCACTGTGGCCTCGAAATACGGCAGGAAATCCATACGGAGGCGCTCAGCGCGTTCACCCATGATCCTTTCCGGTATGCCGGTAGGCGGATGTTCCGGGGTGCCTTCAAAGATCCCCTGTTCCCACCGCTCTGTGGGGGTCATGCCCAGGGCGCTGTGAACGCGGTGGTGGTAGACCCCTAGCAGGAAGGCAGTCAGCCAGGTTTCCAGGCCCTCGATGGTCATGACGGCCCGGCCCTCGGAGTCGTATTCGCCGCGTTCACCTGGGTTGTTGAACATCGTGCCGGGGATGGCGTGGATTTCGTCACCCACCGTGCCCAGCAGGCGTTCGATGTGCCCGCCGTAGTTGGGCTGATGCACCGGGCGGAATTCCTGATCGATGGTGTAGCTGGCGCAGGTTTTCTGCAAGAGCTTGCCCCAGAATTCCTTGGCGTTGTCTACCTTGAGCTTGACCGGCTTGCCCCAGAAGTCCCACGACAAGTCGGGATGCTGTTCGGGTTCCAGCTTCTGAACCAGTCTGTTGAGGGTCTTCCTGTGCCGGGCCAGCCAGGTTTCTTTGGGAAGAATGGCGTGGGTGACGGCCATGCCCACCGAGAAGGCGCTGGGAGCGTCGAGGGAAATGTGGAACCCCAGCACCACCCGGCTGAAGACATCCATCACCAGGGTGATCCAGGCGTGTGGCCCGATGTACTGCCGTGTGATGCTGTCCACCAGCGCGAGGTCGAGCCGGGTATGGTCAATCTGGACCACGGCGAGCGGGAAGGTGGCTCCTGGATAGTGTCCCAGGATGGGACGCAGTGCCCTGGCCGCTTCAGGGCCGAAGCGACGGCTCATGCGCTTCATTTCTGAAATCGTGTGAATGCGCCGCCGAAAGGTTTGATACGTCGGAGATTGAAGTGAGGGTTGATCACCGTCTGCGCTCAGGTTGGCCCGCCGAATCTCGGTCAGGAGCGTCTTGTACACCCCGGAGATGGCAGGCCGCTCCGCTTGCAGATATTCGCGGTCAATGAGGGCCTCCATCAGGACTTCTACTTCCGGCTGAGTGCGAGATTGGCGCGCGTCACTCCGGGGCTTGCGTTGCAGGCCCTGCGCTTGACCCGTCGATTCGTAGCGCTTGATCCAGCGGTAGAGCGTCGCGGTGTCGCACTGAAGTTCGGCGGCCCGCGCCTTGACTGCCTCCCGTGTCCGCAGGGGACCGAGACGCAGCAGTGGGGTAATGGCCTTCAGACGAAAATCGGCCTCGCGCTGGGCAGCGAGTTCGCGCTCGGAATCCACCGGGCGGCTGGCCTGCGCCGCAAGCTCAGCGTCATCCAGGGGGTGCAGGTGGATGATGGGCGCAGTGAACAGCTCACCGTTGCGGTCCCGCAACTGGACTTCTTTCAGATTGGAAGCGCGGATGATCTGACCCTCGCGCCCCTGCGCGCTGACCCACTGATCTTTCTTGAAGGTGACCGTTCCCATCACGGCACTTCCGGGAGGTGTAGCGGACTGTCCATGCCGAGCGGTTGATCCATGTCCAAGAGGATGACGCCCGCCGCGACGAGATGCCACAGCACAGGCAACAGTCTCCCCTTCTCTTCCAGAGACAGGTCTGCGAGGAGCTGACGTGGCGTCAGACCTATCACCGTGAACTGGCACAGGAGCATCTGCCGGTCCCTGGCGGCGAAGACCCGGCCAGGATCGAGAAAAGGGCGCAGAAACGTGATGTTCTTGAGACGTTGCTGCCGGATGGATTTCTCAGTGACTGTGCCGAAGGTCCAGCCTTCACATCTGGCGTATTCCCGCGCTGCCCGGAACTTCAACCTGAACTCTGATGGGTCCGCCAGCAGGTCAGCGGCGTACTTCACCTCAAATAAACCGTGCGGGCGGCGATCCGTGTAGGTGACCAGCACATCCGGTACGTACTTTTTCTTCCTGCCGTTGCTGCCCTGATAGGTCAGGAGGACCGGCTGAGGAGAGAAGGTTTCGACGGCTGGATCGAAATCGAGCGTGAAGTAGAAATCGCGCTCCAGGGTGGACTCGAAGGTGGCCCGGCCACCGGCTTTCAGCGCGCCGATGCGCCCACGGTTGCCACGTCGCCCTTTGATAATTTTACGAACCGGAGGTATCACCATACAGTCGCAAATAGCGTAACCTAAATGCACTCCAGTCGCAAATAATGCAACCACTCAGTCGCAAATAATGGGTATGAATTGTGGGTTATGCTGGTTCTGTGTCGCAATTACCGTGTACGGTCACAGCCCCGGTGCGGGCGCGGATTGCTGCGGCGCGCGGCCGGATGCTGGAGCGTCAGGGGAGCCGCAACGCCGATCTGGCAGGACAGGCCCTGCGCAAGCACGCGCCGCTGGCCCCCGGTCCCGAAAATTTCATCCGCGCGGCGGCCCGGCAGTTGGGCCTGACCGGACGCGGCTTTGACCGCGTGCTGCGCGTGGCGCGCACCGTGGCGGACCTGGCGGGCGAGCAGAGCGTGCGCGAGGCCCACCTGGCCGAGGCGGTCACGTATCGGCCGCGCGATCTGGCCTGAGCGTGGTCACCCGGCGGGCTGCCTGGAGAGTCAGCTTTCGCTGGTGCCGCGGTCCGGGGCCTGGCGGTCATCCGGGCCGCTGCCGCCCTCGACCAGAGCGTCTGAGTTGATGATGGCCGGCACCGCCCCTGTGCTTTCGCCGCCGCCGCCCACGATGGCGGGGACGATGGCCGCGTCGACCTCCAGGTCGCGCCGGGCCTCGCCGGGCAGCGGGGAATTGACGCGGTTGCCGGTCTCGCTCTCGACTTCCTCGACGCTCTTGCCCAAGGGTTTGTCGCCGTACCGGTTGTCAGTCATGGCCGCAGTCTGGGCGACCGCCACGCTCTTCGGGTGAGGCCCGCCTGCACCCTTCCTTATGCCGGATCACGTGTCTTCCTGCGCTGGCCCTCAGCTCTCGCTGTTCTCGCTGCTCTGCCCGGCGTCGGGGCCAGCCTGCGCCCGGTCCCGGCGTTCTTCGAGCATCACGCTGTCGGTCAACAGGGTGTTGGGCTCGACCACTCCGGGATTGGTATTGGCGTTGCTGTTGGAGACGGCGGGAATCATCGCCACCTCCTCCTGATCGTGCCGGACCTGTTCGCCGGGCACCGGAGAATTGACGCGGTTGCCCTCGGTGGCCTCGACCTCCTCGACGCTTTTGCCCAGGGGTTTGCTGCCGTAGCGGTCCGAGGAATCGGTCATGCGGCCAGTCTGTTGGCCCGCGTGCCCCGGCGGGTGAGGTGCGGGGTGGCGTCTTCTTCATCCCCCCTCCCCGAACGGGCTGCCGCCCGGCAGGTGGGCGGCGGCGCACACCCGGCCGGGCGGCCCACGGTGGGCGTGCCGAGTCGGTATGCTGGGCGTCAAGCACACCGCCGAGACGCCGCGCGACCACGCGGTTCAGCCCGGACCCCTGCCCCACCCCCGAGGAGAGAACATGACCCAGAGTGCCCAGAGTGAACGCGCCCAGACGGCCCTGAAAACCAGCGGAATCACCGGAGCCCCCCTGATGTCGCTGGAACGCGACGACGCGCTGTTCGTCCTGACCGACGACATGCTGGTGTATCAGGACGGCGGCGGCACGCGGCGCGTGACCCTGCGCGACCTGACCCGGATTCACAGCGATCAGGCCGGGCTGCTGCGGGTGGAGACCCCCGCCGGCACGGCGCTGACGGCCAGTCTGCTGGGCTTCGACGTGGCGCAGGTCCAGAGCTTTTTCAAGGGGGTCCGCAGCGCCACCGCCCGCGCCAAGGACCTGCCGGATTCACCCACGCCGACCCTGGGCGGGGCCAAGACCTTCGGCACGGCCCCCGCCGCGGACGGCGCAAAAGCCAGCGCCCCGCCCGCTAAGGTGGGGGCGGCCCCCGAGGCAGCCGTGCCCGAGGTGGCCGGCATGCCTGCCCCAGCCAGCGGGGCAGAGGCGGGAGCGCCGGGCGACGACGGTGCGAAGACCCCAGCCTCCAGGGCGGCGGAACCCGGCAGCAGCGTGCCCCAGCATTCGGCCACGCCGACGCCACCTTCCGCCGCCCCTGCTGATCTCGGCGGAGCCGGTCCCAGGGAGCCGGACAGCAGGACGGCAGACCCCCGGGCCGCGGACGCCAGGAAAGCGGGCGGCAGCGCCGAGAACCCAGTGGTGATCTCGTCATCGAGCTTCTCCCCACATGTGAGCAAGCCGGGGCTGGGCGCGGGGGCCACGCCGAGCAAACCCGACACGGCCAAACCTGACAGCGCCAAATCTGACAGCGCCAGGCCTGAAGCCATCAAGGCGGACCCGGCCCGCCCGGATCTCCGCAAGGCCCAGCCGTCCGTCGCCGTTCCATCCGTTCAGGCGGCGCCCGGGGCCGGGCAGCCCAGCCGGCCCGCCCCGCGCAGCGCCGTGGTCATTCCGGGCAGCGGCGCTCCCGCTGGGGTCCAGACGGACCACACCGCCCCTGACCCCGCCGCCGCGGCCACGCCGAACGTCTCCCCCGCTGTCGCGCCCCCCTCTGCCAGCGCCGTGACCGCCCTCTCGAAGGTGGCGGCGGCCACGGCGCTGGCCCGGCAGGCCGGGACCGTGGAGGCCCTGGCCGGCCGGCTGAGGATTCTGGCGCTGGTGCTGTTCGTGGGGGCGCTGCTGCTGGCGTTCTTCCAGTTCACCAGCGATCAGGCGCTGGCCGGCCTGTGGACCCTGCTGTCGGGCGGCGTGGGCGCCATCGCGCTGCTGGCGCTGGGCGAGATGTCCGGACTGCTGGCGCTGCTTGCCCGCGCCCCCGGCCCGCTCAGCGAGGCGGCGACCGACAGCGGACATGACGGCTGAGAGCCACACCGACGCCCAGCGCGACGCGCGGGAACTGCTGATCGGCGCGGTCTCGGTGCCTTCCCTGTCGGGGCAGGAGGGCGCGGTGGCCGAGTACCTGCGCGGCTGGATGGAGGCGCGCGGCTTCGCCGTCCAGGTGGACGAGGCGGGCAACGCCGTGGGCGCACGCGGCAACGGTCCCTACACCGTGGCGCTGCTGGGCCACATGGACACCGTGCCGGGCGACATTGCCGTGCGGGTAGACGAGCTGGGCGTGCTGCACGGGCGCGGCAGCGTGGACGCCAAGGGGCCGCTGTGCACCTTCATGGCGGCGGTGGCGGCGCTGCCCACCGACGCGCTGGACCACGTTCAGTTCGTGGTGATCGGCGCCACCGAGGAGGAGGCCCCCAGCAGCCGGGGGGCGCGGCACATTGTGGGGGCGCTGCAGCCCGACGCCGTGCTGATCGGCGAGCCCAGCGGCTGGCAGGGCCTCACCCTGGGCTATAAGGGCCGGCTGGTGGCGCAGGTCCGCGCCGAGAAGGACAACTTCCACACCGCGGGCGAGGGCAGCAGCGCCGCCGACGACCTGACCGAGGCGTGGTTCCGGGTGCGGGCCTGGGCGGCAGCAGGCGCCGACAGTCCAGGGACCGGGGGGCCGGGCATTTTCGACGCGGTGCAGGCCACCCTGCAGCACCTCGCCTCGGCCGGGGACGGCCTGACCCAGCGCGCCGAGGCCAGCATCGGCCTGCGCCTGCCGCCGCGCCTGTCGCCGCAGGACGCGGAGCGGGAACTGCAGGGGCTGCTCGCGGACCTGCCCAGCGTCTCGGTGGCCTTCGTGGGCCACGAAACGGCGGTGCGCCATCCCAAGGACAACCTCCTAACGCGGGCCATGCGCGTCGCCATTCGCGCCCACGGCGGCACCCCGGTCTTCAAGGTCAAGACCGGCACCAGCGACATGAACGTGGTGGCCCCCCACTGGCCGGTGCCCACGCTGGCCTACGGTCCCGGCGACAGCGCCCTGGACCACACGCCCGACGAGCGACTGGAACTGGCCGAATACGACCGCGCGGTGCTGGTCCTCACCGACGCCCTGACCCGGCTGGCCGCGATGGTCCCGCACGGCGGATAGACGCGGCTGAACCGGCACGGCTGAACCCGGCAGCCCAAGCGCGAAATGGGCCGCAATGGCCCTTCTGGCCGTGCGCTACGCTTGCCCCGTATGATCCGCGTGCTGCCCCCCGAAGTCGCCCGGCTGATCGCGGCGGGCGAGGTGGTGTCGCGCCCGCTGGACGTGGTGCGTGAGCTGGTGGACAACGCGCTGGACGCCGGGGCCACCCGCATCGAGATCGAGCTGGAAGGCGGCGGATTGAGCCTGGTGCGTGTGCGCGACAACGGCGGCGGCATCGGCGCGGACAGCGTGGAACTGGCCGCAGTGCGCCACGCCACCAGCAAACTGGAGCCCGTGGCCGGAGCGGTGGAGCGCGTCACCACCCTGGGCTTCCGGGGCGAGGCGCTGTGGGCGGCGGCGCAGGCCGGCGAACTGCACCTGGTCACCCGCCCCGCCGCGCAGGTGGGCGCCGCCGAGGTCTGGGCGCAGGGCGAGACCGTGCGGATGGGGCGCGCCGCCGCCCCGGCAGGCACCACGGTCACGGTGCGCGGGCTGTTCGCCGGGCTGCCCGCCCGCCTGCGGACCCAGGCCCCACCGGCCGCCGAACTGCGCGAGATCACGGCGCTGGTGGGCCGCTACGTGCTGCACCACCCGGCCCTGCACTGGCGGCTGGGGGTGGACGGTGAGGCCCGGCTGGTCCACGCGCCCGCCGATCACCGGGGCGCGGTGGCCAGCGTGTACGGCCCGCTGAACGCCAACCGGGTGCTGAAGGTGGAGGCCGGCGGGACGGTGGGCGTGTGCGGCGTCGTCTCGCGCCCGGAGCTGACCCGCGCCCGGCGGGACCGCATGCACTTCAGCGTCAACGGGCGGCCCATCCTCGCGCCGCCAGAGCTGGAACGGGCGGTCATCGAGGGCTACGCCGAGCTGCTGCCCGCCGGGGCCGCGCCGCTGTGCGTGCTGGACCTCACCGTGGCGCCGGCGGACCACAACCCCAACGTCCATCCGGCCAAGCAGGTGGTGGCCCTGGCCGATCTGGGCGGCGTGGCGGCCCGCGTGCGGGAGGCGGTGGCGGCGGCCCTGGCGCAGCACCCGCTGGCGCGCGCCGTTCCCGCGTTGACGGCCCCACCTGAGCCGTCCGACGCGCCCCGCAACGGCTCTTTCCCCAGACTGACCCTGGTGGGCCTGTACCAGGAGCTGTACCTGCTGGCCCAGGGCGAGGGTGACCTGTGGGTGATCGACGCGCACGCCGCGCACGAACGCGCCCTGTATGAGCGACTGGGCCGCGAGCTGCTGGCGGCGGCGCCTGTAGAACTGCCCGAGCCGGAGCTGCTGCACCTGACCCCGCAGCAACGGGCGGCCCTGCACGAACGCGCCGCCGACCTGCAGGGCTGGGGCCTGACCATCGAGGATTTCGGTGCCGGGCTGGCACGGCTGAGAACGCTGCCTGCCGCGCTGGCCGCCCTGCAGGTGCCCCGGCTGCACGAGCAGATCGTGGAGGGCGCGCTGGGCAGTGGGCCGGACCCACGCCGCGACGTGCTGGCGAATCTGGCCTGCGCCCCGGCGCTCAAGGCCGGGATGCTGGACCACGGGCGCGGCGAGCTGGTGCTGGCCGCCCTGGCAGACTGCGAACATCCCTGGGCCTGCCCGCATGGCCGCCCCACCACCCTGCGCCTGTCGGAGCGCGATCTGGCGCATGCCTTCGGGCGGCGCGGCGTGCGGGACGTGGCGCGGGGCCGGGACGCCGACGGCCAAAGCGCCCAGCAGGAAACCCAGCCTCCCGGCCGCTGATCCCTCAACTGCGTTGCGGCATCCGCCGCAGGCCAGCGTGACCCGGCTGACAGAGCGGCGGGCAGGTGGGGCCTAGGGTGGCCGACATGACCGCATCCGACTCCAGCACCACCGGCAAGAAAATCCTCGTCGTCATGTCCAGCGATTCCGACTTGAAGCTGCAGGGCGGCAAGACGCACGCCACCGGCTTTTATCTCAACGAATTCGGCGTTCCCGCGCACCGGCTGGTGGAGGCGGGCCACACGCTGACCATCGCCACGCCGCGCGGCAACCGTCCGCCGCTGGATCAGAGCAGCGACAGCCAGGACTACTTCAAGGACGAGGCGGAATACACGCAGATCAAGGCGTTCGTGGACGAAACCCTGTCCGGCGAGATCGTGCCGCTGGCCGACGCGGTGACCAACCTGCACGCCTTCGACGCCGTGTTTCTGCCCGGCGGCCACGCGCCCATGATCGAGCTGATGCACAACCACGATCTGGGCCACGCGCTGCGGCACTTCCACGACCGCTCGCTGCCCACCGCGCTGATCTGCCACGCGCCGGTGGCCCTGCTGTCTGCCCAGCCTGCCGCCGGGGCATACCAGCGGGCGCTGGAAGCCGGGGAAACGCCCGACGCCAGGGACTTCGCGTACAGCGGCTACCGCGCCACGGTGTTCAGCACCCCCGAGGAAAAGGACGCCGAGAGCGGCTTCGACGCCCCCATGCTGTACTACCCGGCCGACGCCCTGACCGCCGCCGGCATGACGGTGCAGAACGGCGACAAGTGGACCAGCAACGTGGTCCGGGACCGCGAACTGATCACCGGCCAGAACCCCATGAGCGACGAGGCGTTTGTGGAGGAATTCCTGAAGGCGCTGGCCGAAACGCCCGCGAAGGGCTAATACGGATTCCGTCTGTTTCGTGCAGAAATCGGGACAGCGCCGATTCCTACACTCCACGCCCGAAAACCGTTTTTCTCCTGCTCACTCCGTTCGGATTTCTAGGTGTTTCCAACACCTTTCAATCGGAGTCTGTACAACCCTCTCCCGCCGCCTCCCGCGCCACCTGCACCCGGACCCTGGCCGCCAGCGTGCGGTAGAACTCGGGGCGCTGGAGGTAGGCCATGTGGGGCGAGCGGCCTCCCAGCGGAAAGTCGGTGTCGTGCGCTCCTGGCACGCTGCCCTCGGCGGGAAAGCTGAGCAGATCGCGCTCGCTCCAGACATTCCAGAAGTAGCCCAGGTGGGGCGAAGCGTCCAGCGCGCTTCCCTCGCCCGTCTGATCGTCCAGAAACAGGCCCAGGGCCTTGCACGGCCCCACCTGACTGGCCGCCGCGCACCACACCGCTGCCCGCAGGTCCGAGAGTTCGGGATCGGCGGGCAGAAAGCTGGTCAGGACGTCGTAGATCAGTTGGCCGCCCATGCTGTGCGTCACGATCACCAGCGGTTCGTCTCGGCTCCGGCTGAGCTGCCAGGACTTCTTCAAGGCCGCCAGCACGCGGGTGGCAATCGGGCCGGGCTGCCGGGGCGTGCCGCGCCGCGTGAAGTAATCCAGCGCGTCCCCGACAAAATAGGGAATGAAGCCCTCCAGCGGGCGGCGCAGGTCCTGCATGACGCGGCGCACGTTCTGATGGCGGCGCAGTCGCAGGCGCTGCGGCAGATGTGCGCTGTCCAGGCCCAGACGGGCGCGAACGGCGGACAGCGCCACGGACCACTGAGCCGCGACGGGCACGTTGCCGATGGCTGCCCGCACACCCGCATCCTGGGCGGTGGCCCAGCAGCCCTCCACCAGCTCGGGCCAGCGGTCCGCCGGGAGGTCCGGGCGCAGGCCGCGCTCCAGCTCGTCGGCCAGCGCGGCGGCATTCAGCGTCAGCGGAGGCTCGGGCGGGGGCCACCCGGACGGCTCATGGCCTTTGTTCGTGAGGCTGGCCCCCAGATCGCCCCAGTACACCCAACTGATATCCACACCCTGCGGATCGGCGGGGTTGACGCTGGGCGCGACATGGGTTTGCAGCGCCGCGCGGACCTCGTCCCACAGCGCCCCATGCGTCACGCGCTTGAGGGTCTCCCACTGCGGCTGATCGCCCTCGCGGATGGCGACACCGTGGACGTAGAGGATGGACATGGGCCACTGTAGCGGGTCTGATCTGGACGGCTAGCGAAGGGTGAGCGTCATTTCGGTGGCGCCAGCGGTGAAGCCCAGGCGCTCGTAGAGGCCACGGGCCTCAGCCGTGGTGCCCAGGCCCAGGCGGGTGACGCCCCGCTCGTGGGCAGCGGCCAGGCAGCGCCGCACCAGTTCACGCGCCAGCCCGTGCCTGCGATGGTCCGGCTGGGTCCAGACGTTCACGATTCGGCCCCGCCACGGCTGCGGATCGCCGCGCGTCGGTCCCCATTCCAGCAGGCTCAGGCCCGCACCAGAGACCACCTGCTGGCCGTCCAGCGCGAGGAATCCCAGGTAAAGGCCGCGCTGCATGGCCCCCGCCACCCAGTCGGCGTACACCGGGCGCTCGGCCGCATCCCCCGCTGCCGGGAAACGGTGCAGGGCAATCACGGACGCGTCGGCCGGGGTGACCGGGCGAATCAACCTTCCACCAGCGCTTCCGGGTGGTGCTGGCGGTAGGCGCGCAGGGTGCCGTCCATGAAGGCCACGTACAGCGCGCCGCCCGCCGCCAGCGGGGTGGCCTGCACGCCCGTCGTCTCCTGCCGGGTCCAGCGCACGGTGCCGTCGCGCACGTCCAGCGCGCACAGTTGCCCGCTTTCGGAGGCCAGAAACACCAGACCCGCGCTGATCACCGGGCTGGCGGTGACGCGGCCCGACATGCGGTGCGCCCAGACGTCCTCGCCGTCGTGCAGGCGCAGGGCACGCACGGTGCCGTCCCAGCCGGCCAGAATCGCCAGTCCAGCATTGCCCGTACCGGTCATGGTCACGGCGGGCGAGGCCCAGACCTCGTCCTCCAGATCGTAGGTCCACAGGTTGGCGTCCTCCTCGGCCAGCGTCACCCGGCCCGACGCGGCGCTCAGGGCCAGCGCGTGGACCTCGCCCTCCCAGGTCGCCACCACCAGCGTCGCCTCGCCGGAGGTGCCCGGCAGCAGCGCGGGGGTGCCGTGAACCGTGCCGACCTCCACCTTCCACAGCGGGCTGCCGCTGCGGGCGTCCAGCGCGTGCAGCCAGCCGTTCTCGTCGCAGACCAGCGCCGCCCCGGCCCACACCAGCGGACTGGCCGCCACCGGGCCGTCGGTGCGGTAGGCCCAGGCCAGTTCCCCGGTGCGGGCGCTCAGGGCGTGCAGGTGGCCGTCGCGGCTGGACGCCAGCACCCGCCCGGCCCACAGCGTCGGGGCGCCGGTCAGCTCGGCGCGGGCCTGATGCCGCCAGACCTCCGCGCCGCCCTGCAGTTCCACCCGGCGCAGGGTGCCGTCCCACGCGCCGAAGAAGATGTGTCCGCCCTGAAAGGCCGCCGGGGCCGTCACCTCGTCGCGGGCCGCGTAGGTGGCGAAAGGCCGTCCGGAGGCGTGCGTCAGCACCAGCTGGCCGCCGCGCGTGCCCACCGCCACCAGGTCGCCCTCGCCCACCACGGCGGCGGGCCAGGTGACCTCGCCGGGCAGCGGCACGCTCCAGACCTCCCCCAGGTCCGAGACGCGGGCCGGGCCGTCGGGATGCTCGCCGGTGCGGGTGCGGCCGCCGCGGTACTGCCCGCGCGCGTGGCCGGTCCAGATGTCGCGCCGCGCCAACGCCCACAGGTGGGCCAGCGCCGCGCCGGATTCGGGGCGGTCCTCGGGCTTCTTGGACAGCAGAGAGAGCAGCACCCGCGCCACCGCGTCGGGAATGGCCGGGTTCAGGTCGCGCGGATCGGTGAGTTTCTCGTAGACATGCTGGAACAGCACGCTCTGATCGCTGTCGCCCACGAAGGGCGGGCTGCCGCAGGCCACCCGGTACAGCACCGCCCCCAGCGCGTACAGGTCGCTCAGCGGCCCGACGCCGATGCCCTTGGCCTGCTCCGGGGCCATGTACGCGGGCGTGCCCAGCGTCAGGCCGCTGCGGGTCAGCTGGCGGGTGTGGTCCGACAGCGCCACCAGCCCGAAATCCATGATGCGCGGCAGCCACGCCTCGTCCAGCAGCACGTTGCCGGGCGTCAGGTCGCGGTGGACGATCCCGCGCGAGTGGATAAAGTGCAGCGCCCGTGAGGCAAACCCCGCCGCCGTGACGAAGCGCGCCAGCGAGATGGGCGCGTCCTCCAGCGGCCCCAGCACGGTAATCGGCCCCCCGGTCATCAGCGGCATGGTGAAAAAGGGCCGTCCGTCGCCAGGGTCCACGCCCAGGTCCAGCACCGGCACGATGCCCGGATGCGTCAGCCGGGCCAGCGTGCGGACCTCGCGCAGAAAGCGCTGTTTGTCCGAGTCCGGCACGTGCGAGTGCATCACCTTGACGGCCACGTCGCGGTCCAGCAGCGAGTCGTGGGCGCGGAACACCAGCGCGCTGCCGCCCTCGCCCAGCGGGGAACGCAGGTCATACCGACCTGCCAGGCGCGTGCCCACCTCTACCGGCATAGGTCCGGAGTCTACCGCCTGGAAAGCGCGGGCCGCCGGAGCCTCGCGGTGGCCTGGGCGCGGTGGCCTGGGCGCGGTGGTCTGGGCGCGGTGGGCGCCCGGCCCTCAGCCAGCGGCCAGCTGCCCCGGCGTCAGCGGCTCGCGCAGCAGGCGGCCAAAACCATCTGGGCCGTGCCTCTTCATCCAGTCCTGCACCAGATCGCTGCCGACAGCGTAGGTAAAAATGTACGCCCGGAACTGCGGCTGCCCGATAAAGCGCAGGGTCTGGCGGGCGCGCTCCGGGGTGGCCAGCGCGTAGCGGCGCAGGAAGGCCAGCACCTCGGCTTCGGGGCGCCCCTCGGCGTGCAGCATCAGGGCCGCCGCACCGCTGGTGCCCTTCAGACCCTTCTGTGCTTCCACCACGTCCAGAAAGGCGCGCACGTCCGCCCCGTCCAGCCCGGCCAGCGCGGCCAGCTCGCCGCCCAGCCATTCGCGCACCTCTGACCCGTCCATCACGGCGTCCAGCGCGTTGGTGGCAATCCCCTCGCTGACGGCGCATTCGGGGGCGTTCATCAGCTGCACGCTGTGTTCCAGCCAGCCCTTCTCGCGCACCAGCAGCGCCTCTTTCGTGGCGTGTTCGGTGTGGTGGCCGGGGTAGCCCTCGTGCGCCAGCAGGTCGGGCAGGCCGGTCAGCGGCACCGGCAGATCGGTGTTGATGTCAATTCGGCTTTTCAGATCGCCCAGCGGCCAGTTGTAGCCGCCCCACGGCTTGTCGGCCACCAGCGAGATGCTGAAATCCTCGCCCTCGGGCAGGCCGAAGCGCTCCTGCGTGCGCCGCCGCAGTTCGGCCAGAATCGGCCCGGCCACGCGCAGCAGGTCTTCTCGGGGCACAATGACTTTCTGCCGCAACGTCTCGATGCGTTCAGAGAGTGGACCGCCTCCCGGCACCGCCATTTCCAGCGCGTCCAGCGCAGTGTCCAACTCGCCCATCTCGGCGCGGGGCGGATCGATGTCGTACAGGGCGCGCACCTCCTGCTCGTAGGGGATGGTCTCGCCGCCCACGATGCGGGTCATGGTGTGCATGGCCGACACCTGCACCCGCAGAAACTCGCGGCGGGTGGCGTCGGAAACCTGTTGCACATCGGCCAGCAGTTCGCTTGCTTCCAGCTGCAACTCATCCGGGTTGCGCCGGGTGCGGTCGGCCCATTCCCGTGGGCCGCCGTAGCCGTCCACGAACCCTTCCGAATGCACGTCGATGGCGTGGGCCAGGCGGATGTAGCGCTCTGCGATGTCCATGGGGGGCAGCATAGAGGGTCAGATCGCCCCTGATCCTTTTCAGCCTGCCCGGCACGCCTGATCCGGCCTGCCGTCTGTTTCGTTCACCCCCCGAGAGGGCGCTCGTTTTCCAGCTCTGCGCCCAGATCAGTCCCCCACGAACACCGCCCGCTGATACGTACCGTCCTCGCCCACTTCCGGCAACCCGGCCTCTGAGACCTTTTTCAGCCGTTCCAGCGCCAGCGCCACCGTCGGCCCCTCGCCGTACATCCGCACGGCGTCGGTGGTGACCAGCAGCTCCAACCCGCGCCCGGCTTGCACGGCCTGGAAGATGCGGCCTTCGGGGGTCTGGCGCACTGTGACCATCACCCCGGCGGGAAAGTGGGCGAGTTCAACCTGTCTGGCAAAGTCCATGCACGCAGCATAAATCGCGGCTCCGGCCACAACGCCGCGCGCTCCACCCCCTATCCTGCCCCCATGACCCTGTTTGACCCCCCCGCCCCGCTGGCCGAACGCCTGCGCCCGCGCACCGTCGCCGAGGTGGTGGGCCAGACGCACCTGCTGGGGCCGAACAAGCCGCTGTCGCGCGTGCTGGCGTCGGGCCGCCTGGGGTCGCTGATCCTGTGGGGGCCGCCGGGCGTGGGCAAGACGACGCTGGCACGGCTGCTGGCCGGCGAGGTGGGCGCGCATTTCATCCCGCTGTCCGCCGTGTCTGCCGGGGTCAAGGACGTGCGCGAGGCCACCGCCGAGGCCGAACGCCTGCGGGGACGCGGCCAGAAAACCATCCTGTTCCTGGACGAGATTCACCGCTTCAACAAGGCCCAGCAGGACGCGCTGCTGCCACATGTGGAATCCGGGCTGCTCACGCTGATCGGGGCCACCACCGAGAACCCCAGCTTCGAGGTCAATCCGGCCCTGCGCTCGCGGGCGCGGACGCTGGTGCTGGAGGCCCTGAGTCAGGCCGAGGTGCGCGGGCTGCTGGAGCGCGCCCTGAGTGACCCGCGCGGGTTGCCGAACGTGGAGGCGCAGCCGGAGGCGCTGGACTTGCTGGCGCGGCTGGCCGACGGCGACGCCCGCCGCGCCCTGAGCACGCTGGAAGTCGCCAGCACCCTCGCCCATCCCATCACGCCCGAAGCCGTCACCGAGGCGTTTGGCCGCCACCTGCCGCAGATGGACAAGAACGGCGAGGATTTCTACAACCTGATCTCCGCGCTGCACAAGTCTGTGCGCGGCAGCCACGTGGACGGCGCGCTGTACTGGCTGGCCCGCATGCTCGAAGGCGGCGCGGACGGACTGTACGTGGCCCGCCGGATCGTCCGCATGGCCGCCGAGGACATCGGGCTGGCCGATCCGCAGGCGCTGCGCCTGTGCATTGCCGCCCGCGACACCGCCGAGTTCCTGGGCAGCCCGGAGGGCGATCTGGCGCTGGCGCAGGCGGTGGTGTATCTGGCGCTGGCCCCCAAAAGCAACAGCGTCTATACCGCCTGGAAACGGGCGCTGGACACGGTGCGGGACGGCGAGACGCTGCCCGTACCGCTGCACCTGCGCAACGCGCCCACCGCCCTGATGCGCCAGCAGGGCTACGGCCGGGGCTACGCGTACTACTTCGACGATCCTGAAGGCTCCTTCGCGCAGGACTACCTGCCCGAAGGGGTGCAGCTGGGGCTGTACCAGCCCACCGGCGAGGGCTGGGAAGCGCGGGTGGAGGCGCGCTGGCGCAAGCTGCAGCAGGCACACGGCGAGGACGCAGGCGCCGGGGGCGCGGGGGACATTGACACCCCGGCTGGGGACGCTTAGGATGTGTGGGCCTGTGAGCGGTCGCAATCAGGTCGAACGGTGGGTTTAGCTCAGTTGGTTAGAGCGCCGCTCTGTGGAAGCGGAGGCCGGGGGTTCAAGTCCCCTAATCCACCCCACTTTTTTTCGGCGCTGACCTTCGCGGCTCAGCGCCGGATTTTTAGCTCAAGGCTCGCGGGGATGGCGGAACTGGTAGACGCACTAGACTTAGGATCTAGTATCCATAGGATGTGAGGGTTCAAGTCCCTTTCCTCGCACCAGCTGTACGGCGCACGCGGCGGCCCTTCATACACAGGAGGGCCGCCGCGCCGCCGTGCTGGCGGGTAGATGAGCGAAGAGGCAACCGCCATGGGTGTACGGCCAGGGTCAAAACGCACTATGATGCCGGGCGGCATGTCGCGTGCGCGCCGGTTCTGTGACTTCGGGCCGCGCAACCGACACGGCAAAAATCAAAGCTGGAATGCGCCCCGGGCAGCGGTCCTGAATGGACCCTCGCCCTGCGGGACAGCGAACGGGAGAAATGACGTGGCAGAACTGATCAGCAGACAGGGCAACAAGGTGGAGTTCAAGGTTTCCGTTCCCGCCTCCGAAGTGAACCGCGCCTACGACCAGGTGTGGGCCGGACTGGCGCGCGACGTGCGCGTCCCCGGCTTCCGCCCCGGCAAGGCCCCCCGCAAGGTCATCGAGGGCCGCGTGGGCAAGGGCTACGTGGAACAGGAAGTGCGCGACCGCCTGCTTCAGTCGCACTACAGCAAGGCCGCCCAGGAGCTGAAGCTGAGCCTGGTGGACGCCAACATCGACCCCCAGCCGGTGGTCAGCGGTCAGGCCTTCGAGTTCACGGTTACGGGCGAGACCTACCCCGAGGTCAAACTGGCCGACTGGAGCGGCCTGAGCCTGAGCGCCGAGTCGCCCGAGATCACCGACGACGTGATGGAACGCACCCTGGGTGACCTGCAGGAGCGCAACGCCACCTTCGAGGAAGCCGACCGCGCCATCGAGGCCAGCGATCAGGTGACCGTGGAGGAACAGGGCGAGGACGGCGGCACCTACCCCATCTACCTGGACGTCGCCGAGGAGCACGTGCGCGACGCGCTGCTGGGCAAGAACAAGGGCGACACCGTGGAAATTACCGTGCCCGCGCATCAGCACGGCGACCACGAGCACCCCGAGCACAGCGTCACGGTGGTCATCAAGGACGTGAAGGTCAAGAAGACCCAGGCGCTGGACGACGACTTCGCCAAGAGCCTGAACTTCGACAGCCTGGAGCGCCTGCGCACGGACCTGAAGGCCGAGCTGGAGCGCCGCGCCGCGCAGGAGGGCGAAACCGCCCGCCGCGAGGAGTTCGTGGCCCACCTGACCGACAACATGGAAGCCGAGATTCCCGCCGCGCTGCTGGACCGCCGCCGCGACGCCATGCTGGAGGAAATCAAGGACGACCTGGGCCGCCAGGGCGTCAAGTGGGGCGAGTACGAGAGCTTCATGCAGGAGCAGGGCAAGCTCGACGAGTTCATGGCCGACCTGTCCAAGAACGCCGAGAGCCGCGTCAAGCGTGATCTGGCGCTGGAAAAACTGGCCGAGGACCTGAAGGTGCAGGTCAGCGACGCCGAGTTCAACCAGACCATGAACGCCCTGGCCCAGGCCAACGGCATGAATCCCCAGGAACTGAGCAAGCAGTTGGGGCCGGACGGCATCAACACCTACTACGCCAGCCTGCTGCGCGAAAAGGGCCTCCAGCAGGCCATGGCCCAGCTGAGCAAGCCCGCGCAGACCGAGCAGGAAGGGCAGCAGGAGCAGGAGACGGCGGCTCCGGAAGCGGCGCAGGGCGAGGAAGAAACCCCCCTAGAAGCCGAACAGCCCCAGACCGAGCAAGACGGGAATGAGGGCGAAGGCGAGCAAAAGAGCGAGTAAGAACAGCCGATTCAAGAGGGGCGCGTCCTGCGGGGCGCGCCTCTTTGTGGTTTAACGGTGTACAGTGCTGACCTTCTGGCGGACGGTGGCTCAGCTGATGCTGACCTGGCGTATCCGCACGGTGTTCACTTTCATCCGGCTGGAAGGAGAGGCAAACAGCGAGGACATCGCAAGACGGATCAGCTCAGGATTGCCTTCCCGAATGTGGCCTCCTTCAGCGCAGGCCAGATCAGGTAGGTCCCCAGCTTCAGCCTGCGTTTTGACCGGGTCTCACGCCGGCCCGGCCCCGAGACCCCCGTCCTTAAACACTGAACCCAATTCATTGAACGCCTGTTCAAAGAATGCTACCGTTGCGACCATGAGTGCCTTCCCCCCCCGCCCCAGCATCGGCATCACCGCCCTGGGCAGCCACGCCCCCGAACGCATCGTGACCAACGCGGATTTCGAGGCGTACATGGACACCAACGCCGAGTGGATCGAGTCGCGCACCGGCATCCGTCAGCGGCACTTCGCGGCCCCCGACGAGTACACCTCGGACATGGGCGTGGGCGCGGTGCGCGACATGCTCTCGCGGGATCCGGACGCCCTGAAGGAAGTCGACGCCGTGATCTGCGCCACGGTCAGCCCGGACGCGCTGATGCCGTCAACAGCCGCGCTGATCGCCATGCAGGTGGGGCTGGCAGGCGCGGCGGCCTTTGACCTGTCCACCGCCTGCAGCGGTTTCGTGTACGCCCTGAGCGTGGCCTCGGGCCTGATTCAGTCCGGAACGGCGCGGCGCGTGCTGGTGGTGGGGGCCGAGGTCCTGAGCAAGATCGTGGACCAGCAGGACCGGGGCACAGCCATTCTGTTCGGCGACGGCGCGGGCGCGGCGGTGGTGGGGCCGGTGCCGGGGGGGCTGGGCTTTCAGGAGTTCATCATGGGCGCGGACGGCGCGGGGGGACCCAGCCTGTACCTGCGCTGCGTGGCCCCCAGACTGCCCGGCGGCTTCGAGATGGGCGAGAGCGTCGGCATGAACGGGCGCGAGGTCTTCAAATTCGCGGTGCGCGTGCTGGGCGACAGCGGCCAGAAGGTGCTGCAAAAGAGCGGGCTGACCAGCGCGGACGTGGACTGGGTGATTCCGCATCAGGCCAACGTGCGGATCATCGAGGCGGCCGTGGAGCGCTTCGGCATTCCCATGAGCAAGACGGTGGTCAATCTGGACCGCTACGGCAACACCTCCAGCGCCACGGTGCCGCTGGCCCTGCGTGAGGCGGTGGACGACGGGCGCATAGGTGACGGCCAGCAACTGCTGCTGATCGCCTTCGGCGGCGGCCTGAGCTGGGTGGCCGGAACGATGAAATGGTGGGGCGGCGCGCCCAGCCTGCAGGCGAAAGCCGCCGCGCTGACCGAGGTGGGCGCATGAGCAGCCCGAAAATAGCCGCCCTGTTTCCCGGCCAGGGTTCGCACGCGGTGGGCATGGGCGCCGATCTGGCCGCCGCCTTTCCCGTGGCCGAAAGTGTGTACGCCGAGGCCGAGCAAACGCTGCCGGGCCTGCGCGCCCTGATTGAAACCGGCCCACTGGAAGACCTGACCCTGACCGCCAACCAGCAGCCGGCCCTGGTGGCGGCGAGTGTGGCCGCCTACCGCGCGTGGCAGGACAAGACCAGCCTGACGCCGATGGTGGCTGCTGGACACAGCTTGGGCGAATACAGCGCCCTGGTGGCCGCCGGCGTGCTGTCTCTGGCCGACGCCCTGCGCCTGACCCGTCAGCGCGGCACGCTGATGCAGCAGGCCGTGGCCCCCGGCGACGGGGCCATGAGCGCCATCATGGGCGATCCGGCGGTGGTGGCTGAGGTCTGCGGCGGCCTGGACGGCGTGCAGCCCGCCAACTTCAACGCCCCCACCCAGACGGTGATCAGCGGGACGGCGGACGCGGTGGCGACGGCCAGCGCCACGCTGAAGGCGCGCGGCCTGAAAGCCATCCCTCTGAAGGTCAGCGCCCCGTTTCACTGCGCTTTAATGGCCCCGGCAGCGGAGGGCCTCTCGCCTGATTTGCAGGCGGCGGCTTACGGCCCGTTTGCCTTTCCGGTGCTGGCGAACGTCACGGCTGAATTGAATGACGATCCCCAGCGCGTGCCGGAACTGCTGGAACGCCAGATCACGGGCGCCGTGCGCTGGGTGGAAACCATCAAGGCGCTGGCCGGTATGGGCGTGGACACCTTCATCGAGTTCGGCCCCGGCAAAGTATTGGGCGGGCTGGTGGGGCGCATCGTGCCGGGTGCGAAGACCATCCAGATGGGCACGGCGGCCGACGTGGAGGCGTTCGGGCTGTGACTGGCGTGACCGCGCCCTCTTCCCGCGCTGAGCTGCTCCCGGCCTTTGCCGGGGCGGCCGACGAGATCGGCGGGTCTTTTGCGGGTCTGGACGACAGAACATTCTGGACTGGCACGGCTGAGCAGTGGGGCGCGGCGCATCACCTCGATCACCTGATCCGCTCCAATCGGCCGGTGGCGGGTGGGCTGGGTGCGGCGCGTGACCGACTTCAGCCGCTGCCGCCGGAACACCACCGCAGAAGTTCCGCCGAAATCGAGGCCGAGTACCGCGCCGCCCTCTCCTCTGGCGCCAGGGCGTTCGGGCGCTGGCTGCCGCAGCCGGAAGGCACCCAGACAGAGTTGGTGGAACGGTACCGGGCCTCGCTGACCGGGGTGAGCGACGCACTGACAGGCTGGACAGATGCCGAGCTGGACGCCTGGGCCATGCCCCATCCGGTGCTGGGCGTGCTGTCCGTGCGCGAGATGCTGCTGTTCACGCTGCTGCACAACCGTCACCACGAGGGCGGCGTGCGGGCGCGGCTGACCCCGGTTGCATCGCCGACGGGCACCGGGGACAATGCCTTACCGTGAAAAGACTTGCGCTGGCCCTTCTCGTCGTTGCAGCGGCCACGGCCTGCAACCGGGAAGTCGGGTTGACCCCCACGCCCATCTCCTTCGCAGACCACCCGGGCATTCTGCGGGGGGCCTGGAGCGGCACCACGGCCTCTGACCAGACGTTGCGGCTGGAGCTGAGCGCGACGTACGACACGGCTGAGACCTACACAGTGGCGGGCACCGGTCTCCTGGACGGAGACAGCCTGACCGTGACCGGCAGCGTGATCGGCGGGGCCGTCCACCGCTATCTCCAGGCCCAGACCACCCCCGTTCCGGAGACCGCCAGCCTGATCCTGAAACGGTCAGGCGCCGCAGACCTGCCGCTGAATTGCTTTGCCATCGGCGACGATACGTCCCCTGCCGCCTGGACCTGGCAATGCTTCCTGCCCGACTACCGCCACCCGTTCACGCTCACCAAGGACACCCCATGACCGACACCCCACCCCGCAAAGTCGCCCTCGTCACCGGCAGCAGCCGGGGCCTGGGCCGCGCCATGGCCCTGAAACTGGCCGCAGACGGCTTTGATCTTGCCGTTCATTACGGCCGCAACGCCGCCGAGGCCGAAAAGGTGGCCGCCGAGGCCCGCGCCCACGGCGTCCGCGCCGAGGTGTTCGGCGCTGACCTGACCACGCCCGCCAACGCCGGAAAACTCGTCGAGGACGTGATCGCGGGCATGGGCCGGCTGGACGTGCTGGTCAACAACGCCGGCATCACCCGCGACGGCCTCGCCATCCGCATGAAGGACGAGGACTGGGACACGGTGATCCAGACCAACCTCAGCAGCGCGTTTGTCGCGTGCCGGGCGGCCATCAAGCACATGATGCGCGCCCGCTCTGGCCGCATCGTCAACATCGCCAGCGTGGTGGGCCTGACCGGCAATCCGGGGCAGGCCAACTACGTCGCCAGCAAGGCCGGGCTGATCGGACTGACCAAGGCGCTGGCCAAGGAGTACGGCGGGCGCGGCATCACGGTCAACGCCGTGGCCCCCGGTTTCATCGAGTCGGACATGACCGGCGCGCTGACCGAGGACGTGCAGCAGGGCTATCTGGCGGGCATTCCCCTGGCCCGCTTCGGGCAGCCGGAGGAGGTGGCCGCGCTGGTGGCCTTCCTGGCCTCCGAGGGGGCCGGGTACATCACCGGACAGACCATTGGGGTGGACGGCGGCCTGAATCCCCATTAACCGTCTGAGGGCAGGGTGGGGTCACCGCCACTTCCCGTTTACACCCCGTTCAACAACGTGGCCTCTCACACCCTGCGCGTGTAGACTGGCACAGATTTCAAGCAGGACACTTCAAGGACAGGAGGAACAACCATGGCGACTTTTGATGACGTGAAAGATGTGATTGTGGACAAGCTGGGTGTGGACGCGGACAAGGTGAACCCCGAGGCCCGCTTCGTGGAAGACCTGGGCGCCGACAGCCTGGAAACGGTGGAGCTGATCATGGGTCTGGAAGACAAGTTCGGCGTGACCATCAGCGATGAGGACGCCGAGACCATCCGCACCGTGCAGGCCGCCGTCGATTACATCGAGGGCAAGCAGTAAACCGCGCCTGCTCCGGCGACGCGTGAAGCGAAGTCAGGGCAGTGAGTCAGGGCGGGGCGCGGGTCATACCGTCGCCCCGTTTCTGATCTGGAAAGGAGGGAAAATATGGGCGTTTCAGGACTGAAGCGGGTGGTGATCACGGGGCTGGGGCCGGTGACGCCCATCGGCTGGGGGGCGGCGGACTATGCCGAGGCGCAGCGCGCGGGCAAGAGCGGCATCGGCCCCATCACGCATTTCGACGCCTCCGATACCGCCAGCAAGATCGCGGGCGAGGTCAAGGGCAGTTTCGACGACTTCATCGATCCGCGTGAGGCCCGCAAGTTGGACCGCTACGTGCAACTGGCGCTGACGGCGGCGGAACTGGCGGCGCGCGACAGCGGCCTGAGTGCCGAAGAATTGAGCGGTGAGCGCGTCGGCACGGTGGTGGGCAGCGGTATCGGCGGGGTCAAGACCTTCGAGGATCAGGCCGGGGTGCTGCACGAACGCGGGCCGGGGCGCATCAGCCCGATGTTCATTCCCATGATGATCGCCAACATGGCGACCGGGCACGTCGCCATGAAATTCGGCGCCACCGGGCCGAGCAGCACCGTGGTCACCGCCTGCGCCACCGGCACCGGCTCGATTGGCGACGCGGCGCGCTACATTCAGCTGGGGCTGGCCGACGTGATGATCGCCGGCGGCACCGAGGCCGCCGTGACCCGCATCGCCGTGGGCGGTTTTTCCAATATGAAGGCGCTGTCCACCCGCAACGACTCGCCCGAAACCGCCAGCCGTCCCTTCAGCGCCACCCGCGACGGCTTCGTGCTGGGTGAGGGCGCGGGCATCGTAATTCTGGAAGAGTATGAAAAAGCGAAGGCGCGCGGGGCCACCATCTACGCCGAGATCGTCGGCTACGGCACCAGCGCCGACGCGCACCACATCACCATGCCCGCCCCGGAAGGGCGCGGCGCGCAGGTGGCGATGCGCATGGCCCTAAACACGGCGGGGGTCAACCCCGAGCAGGTGGGCTACATCAACGCGCACGGCACCAGCACGCACTTCAATGACCTGTACGAGACGCAGGGCATCAAGCACGTGTTCGGCGATCATGCCAAGAAGCTGGCGGTCAGCTCCACCAAGTCCATGACCGGGCACCTGCTGGGCGCGGCCGGGGCCATCGAGGCGATTGCCGTGGCGCAGGCGCTCAGAGACGGCATCCTGCCCCCCACCATCAACCTGACCGATCCCGATCCCGCGCTGGATCTGGACTACATCCCCGAAGGCGCCCGCGAACAGCAGGTGGACTACGTGCTGAGCAACTCGTTCGCCTTCGGCGGGCAGAACGCGGCGTTGCTGTTCAAGCGGGTGTAGATGGGTCTGAAGGTCTGAACGCCAAACACCTCGTTCTACCGGCATTCAGACTTTGAGACCTTCAGGCCTTCCCCCCATAAACCATCAAGCTGAATGCCGGGTCACTCACGCGGATCGGTGCTTTAATGCCCTGACCACCGCCTGATTGACCCGGCCTCCCTTTGTGGGGCGGATCAAGGCCCAGCCCTCCCCCCACCCAAAGGAGCTTTCTCTGTGTCCCGCGCCAAACCGTCCGCCGTCCTGACCGAAGCCCCGCCGGCCAAAGCCAGGCGCCGCCGCAAGAAACCGGAGCCGGAAGGGCTGGGCGAGACGCGCACGCACAGCACGGTGGCGAACCCGGAAAGTCGCTACCTGAACCGCGAGCTGTCGTGGCTGGCCTTCAACGAGCGGGTGCTGGCCGAGGCCCGCGACGTGCGCAACCCGCCGCTGGAACGGCTGAAGTACGCGGCCATCTGCGGCAGCAACCTCGATGAGTTCTTCATGGTGCGCGTGGCGGGCATCCACCGCCAGATCGCGGCGGGGGTGAACACGCCGGGACTGGACGGTCTGGCCCCGCGCGAGACGCTGGCGCTGGTGCGTGAGCGGACGCAGGGCATGCTGCGCGAGATCGAGAAGACCACCCGCAAGGTGCTGAAACTGCTGCTGGACGAGGGCGTCAAGCTGACGCGCGTGGCCGATCTGGGCAAACGCGCCCGCGCCAGCCTGCGCGAACACTATCTGGCGGAAATTCAGCCGGTGCTGACGCCGCTGGTGGTGGATCCCAGCCACCCGTTTCCGTACCTGAGCAACCTGAGCCTGAACCTGGCGATCCTGCTGCGCGGCGGGGGCAGCGAGGACACCGATTTCGCGCGGGTCAAGGTGCCGGTGGGCGTGCTGCCGCGCGTGGTGGTGATCGGCGACGCCCTGCTGATGCTCGAGGACGTGATCGCTGCCCACATCGGCGAGCTGTTCAAGGGCCGCGAGGTGCTGGCCGCCCACGTTTTCCGCGTGACCCGCAACACCGATTACGAGTTCGAGGAGGAAGAGGCCGAGGATCTGCTCGCCACCATCGAGGACGGGTTGCGCCGCCGCCGCTTCGGCGCTGCGGTGCGGCTGGAGGTGGTGCGCGAGACCCCGATTGGGCTGGTCACCTTCCTGCAAGAGCGGCTGCGGCTGGCCCCCGAGGACATCTTCCTGCTGGAAGGCCCGCTGGGCACCGCCGATCTGATGGGCCTGCCGGTGGGGCGCCCCGAGCTGTCGTTCCCGGCCTACGCCCCCGCCGTGCCCGATCTGGACGGCGACGAGGAGGACGGCATCTTCGACACGTTGCGCGCGGGCGACGTGCTGCTGCACCACCCCTACGACGGCTTCGCCAACATCCTGGACTTTATCGAGGAGGCCAGCCGGGATCCGCAGGTGCTGGCGATCAAGCAGACGCTGTACCGCACCGGGGATGACCCAAGATTGCTGGCCGCCCTGCGAACCGCCGCCGAGAACGGCAAGCAGGTGGTGGCTTTAATTGAACTCAAGGCGCGTTTCGACGAGCAGCGCAACATCTCCTGGGCCAGAAAGCTGGAACGCGCCGGGGCGCATGTGGTGTACGGCATGGCGGGCCTCAAGACCCACGCCAAGGTCACGCTGGTGGTGCGCCGCGAGGAAGGCGGCCTGCGCCGCTACGTGCACATCGGCACCGGCAACTACAACCCCAAGACCGCCCGGCTGTACACCGACCTGAGCCTGCTGACCGCCGACCCCGAAATCGGCATGGACGTGGCCGAACTGTTCAACCACCTGACCGGGTACGCCGAGGCCGACTACACCCACCTGCTGGTGGCCCCCGACACCGCCCGCAGCGGTCTGGAAGCCCTGCTGGAGCGCGAGGCCGAGTATGCCCGCGCGGGCCATGACGCCTGGGCGCGCATCAAGGTCAACTCGCTGACCGATCCGGCGATGATCGAGGCGCTGTACGGGGCCGCCGCCGCCGGGGTCCGCATCGACCTGATCATCCGGGGCGTGTGCTGCCTGCGCCCCGGCGTGCCCGGCCTGTCGGAGACGGTGCGGGTGCGCAGCCTGCTGGGGCGCTACCTGGAACACGCCCGCGTGTACGCCTTCGGCCACGCGGGGCACGCGGAGGTCTACTTCGGCAGCGCCGACCTGATGAGCCGCAACCTCGACCGCCGGGTGGAGGTGATTGCCCCGGTACTGGACGACGCCCACCGCGACCAGTTTCTGGACATCCTGAACACCGAATGGGCCGATCAGCGCGGCTCGTGGGAACTGTGCCTGGACGGCGAATACGAGAAACTGCCGGGGGATAAGAGCGCGCAGGGAATGTTCGCCTCGGCGCGGCACCCGCTGTAACGGCAGGCGGCAGGGGAACCGGACTCATCCGAACCCCCACCGCAGTGGGTACCATGCGGCCCATCAACATCTGATTGTGGCCCAGGGGCGGCGGCCCGCGTCTGCCCCGTTCCCGCTCCCTCTCTCCAGGAGATTCCCATGCGCCCACTGCTGCTGCCTGCCGCCCTGCTGTCCCTGACCCTGATGGCCTGTGGTCAGACCACGCTCCAGACCACCGCCAGCACCGCCACCGGAATCGACGCCTACGCCCAGCGCCCCGAATTGCAGGACGCGGACAGTCAGGCGATTCTGGAGAGGTACGGCAACGATCCGGCCCTCCTGGAAGCCCTGCAGGAAGCCTACGGCGAGCGGCCCACAGATCTGAGCCTGCCCCATGTTCCGGCCCTCACGGGACTGGATCTGGCGGGTGACCGGCTGGCATATATCAAACGCACCGGCTGGGGCAGCGTGGGCAACTACAACAGCCAGTACGCGGCCTACGCCTTCACGGGCCGTCCGTATGCCGGGCTGGACTGGACCCGCGACGGCTGCAGTGCCCCCAGCGGCCTGGGCCTGGGCTACCGCGAGGATTTCCGGCCCGCCTGCAATGTCCACGATTTCGGCTACCGCAACCTGAAGGTCTACCAGCGCACCGACAGCAACCGCAAGACCACCGACGAGGCGTTTTACACCAACATGAAGGCCATCTGCGCCGCCAAGAGCTGGTACAAGCGCCCGGCGTGCTACAGCGCCGCCTTCGCGTACTACGAGGCGGTCAGGGTCGGCGGCAGCGACAGCTTCTGAGTTTTAAACATCTGATCGAACGGCACTGCCCCTCAACATAAAGAGGTGGCAGTGCCGTTCGGCTCAGGCCAAGAGTCGGCTCAGCCCTGGGGCGGCACGAAGGGCCATGCCACCTCCCCGGCCGGGTCACCGTCTTGCAGCGTGGCCCAGTCGTGCGGATACTCAGTAGCCGACAACTTCATTTTTTAGTCGTTCCAGACGGCGGGAAGGTCACCTTCCGGTCTGTCCCTCGACAGAAACGAGAAATGGCGGTGTTTTGAGGTGTGAAGCCACCAAAACCCGCCGCCTCACAGGCTACCGAACTTACCGCTCATTTCAAAG